>JBGSSG010000043.1:0-1916 GCA_041737185.1 Anaerohalosphaeraceae bacterium | reverse complement strand
GCCCCCGAACTGTCTGTTCGGCCGCTTTGCGGATAGTCGCCGATGTCAGTGCTGAATGCCTCAAGAGCAACGCTGATGGCGTTAAACTGGGCCTTCTGCTTTACGGTCATAGCGGTATTGCGTACCATACTCAAGGCCGGTATCAGCAGGCCGATAAGCAGGGCGATTATCGCCAGTGTGGTGAGCAACTCGACCATTGTAAAGCCGACTTGTCTTTTATTTATCTGACGCATTGCAACGCCTCCCGTTATTAAAAAAGGAAAATTTTTATCAGTAAGCAAAATTTGTGATATCGTCTTTGGTGCCATAGACGCCGTCCCAGCCGGCGGAGATAAGGATAAACCCGTTCGGGTTAAATGGCTTATAAAAATTCCGCGCCGTATCGGCGGTCTGCGTAATTTTCTCGTAGAATACCTGCGCGTTGTTTTTTGTCAGGTCGGCAGGATTGCGGAAATGCACCAGCAGGCCGTCGGTATTAGTCAAAGGTTCCCGCAGCCACGGAAGCTTGACGACCGGCAGATTGTCGTCAAAGTTGTATATCCACCGGCTGTACTGAGCGGGCGTCGGGTTGGTTACCGTTTGCTGGGTCTGGTCAACCCGGAACTGTTTTGTGCCGTCGGCCTTGAAGTAAAGTATCGGCAGGCCGACCTTGTCGTCCAGACCATCGACGGAATTGCGCGTGAACACATCGGTAATAACAGGGGAGCCCGGACTGTTTAAGGCGGAGGTATATATGTTTGACGTTCCGGCCCCCCCCTTCCAAAGCTCATATATCGAATAAAGGCCGCTGCTTTTAAGGTCGCAATACGGCTCTTTCCTGCGATTGAGGCTCTGCGCTTCGGTGGAAGAGTATATAAACGGGTCAGCGACAGGGTCTTCATTTGGAGGATACCACCCTGTCTTGGGGTCAAAACCCCTGTTGTCCCGCCCGACAAGAGCCTCGGCAAGAAGCTGTGCTCCGCAGACGGCATTAGCGGCGGTCGCATTGGGTAGCGTCTTAGAGGACGGGTAGCCGTCAAAATCCTTGCTGAAAAGTTCCAGACCGACCTTAATACCGTGAAAGACCGCTTTCTGACGTAAGTTTTGGGCGGTAATTTTGGCCTGGCGAAGACCGACCGAGACAATGCCAAGGAGCATCGCTATTATGGCAATGACCACAAGCAGCTCAATCAGCGTGAATGCCCTTTTTATTTGCCTGATTTTCGGCATTGCTGTTTCCTTCCTTAGAATTTTCAGAAATTTTTTATGTCGTCGGCGGTGTCGAATGTCTTATCCGCCCCTGCCGAGATAATCTGCGGGAACGCATCGCCTGCCGCATACAGATATCTTAACGGCTTGCCCCAGGCGTCCACAATCCGCACAAGGTCGTATGTTGTGCCTCCGGTCGGTATTTGTATCGTGAGCTTTACGCCGGAATAATCTTTGTTTGTTATCATTTTTGCCGAAAGGCTTTCAAGAAACGTCCTGCTTTGCGGCGTATGGTCAAGGTAGTAAAACAGTACCGAGCTTTGCCAGAATTCCGCATCACCCGCCGGGGCGGAGCCGCTTACAAGCGTTATCGTCGAACCTGCCGGCAGGCCCAGCGAGATTTCCCATGTTTCCCAATCGGTCTTATTGTTTATCTGCGGCGGAAAGTCGCTGTGAACGCCGTGATACTGCTCCAGTGCGGTATCGACAACCTCGATTGCGCTTGCGGTAAACTGCTCTGCGCTCTGGGTCTTCAGATAGCTCCCCAGTCCCGCAAGAGCGCCCACAAGAATCAGCACAATCGCAAGGGCGACCAGCGCCTCTAAAAGCGTGAACGCATTTTTATTCATTTGTAATCGCATCATTTTTCAATCCGGATGCGGCCCGGACCCTCGGCGTAAAGCTGTTGTGGACCCCGTTATTGTTCAGTCCCCTTGTCAAAATTGAAG
>JBGSSG010000038.1:0-2297 GCA_041737185.1 Anaerohalosphaeraceae bacterium | reverse complement strand
AACAAAATTCCGGCGTTATTTACTATCCACAACAACAGAATAATTCAACTTACTGGCAAGAACAAAACGCAAGGCAACAGTATTTTGAGAACAACCGGCCAAAGTCTCTCTTTGCACCGTAATTCCGAGAGCCAGCCGGTAGCCAGCAGACGGCGAAAGATGAGAAACAATAGACAAATGAGAACAGGACACAAAGAAGCAAACACGCCGGGCCTCTTATTGCCCGCAAAATCTTTTTCAAGAATAACTCCCCAATATATATGGCACCATCGGCAGTACGGCTTTTGCCTTGAATTTCCCGTCCAATAAGGGTATTCTTGCCGCAATGACGTATCTGACAGTTTCCATACCGGCTAAAGATGAAAAACAACTGCGAATCGCCCTGGAGTCCGCAAAGACCGGCGGTGCAGAGGCCGTCGAGTTGCGTCTCGATTTTCTCCAAAAACCCGACGCCGACGCGGCACGTTCGCTTGTCGGGCGCGCCTGCGATACCGGCCTGCCCGTCATCGCCACCTGCCGCGAACGCAGCGAAGGAGGCTCCGCCGACTGGTCGATGCAAACCAGGCTCAATCTTCTAACCGAGGCTCTTGCGGCCGGTGCCGATTTCATCGATTGCGAATTCGCATCCTTCAAAAAACCGGATGTCGCGCAGCAAATCCGCCAAGCCCTTTCATCACGACCCCATGCACGCTTAATCCTCTCGGCGCACAGCCTGGCAGGCCCGTTTGAAAATCCCGCCTCGCTGTACGACAATATCATCGCCGCCTGTCCGCAGGCCGTCCCGAAGATTGTATATACCGCAAATCATATCAACGATTGCTTTGCCGCGTTTGACCTGCTCGGATGCGCCGAAACGCCCGCCGTCATTTTTTGTATGGGCAGCGCAGGCCTCATTACAAGAATCCTCGCAAAGAAATTCGACTCGTTTCTGACCTTCGCCTCGCTCGACGCCGAACAGGCCACCGCACCGGGCCAGCTCACGCTTTCTGAAATCAAAAAACGCTTCAACTGGGACCGCATCAACCTGGAAACAGAGGTCTTCGGCCTTATAGGC
The DNA here is from genome assembly GCA_041737185.1 of Anaerohalosphaeraceae bacterium. Taxonomy (GTDB): domain Bacteria; phylum Planctomycetota; class Phycisphaerae; order Sedimentisphaerales; family Anaerohalosphaeraceae; genus JBGSSG01. Next base: position 1,243 of record JBGSSG010000038.1, on the reverse strand, counting down.
GACCCGGTCGTCCAGTCCCTCGGCCCCGATTTATTCAACGCCTGCTTTGCGAAACAAAACATAAACGCCCTCTATCTGCCCCTTCACGTTCAGGGCGACCGCAGCCAATTCAACGATTTTATGGACAATGTCCTGAAACGGCACCGGCTGAATTTCGGCGGATTCAGCGTAACTTCCCCGCATAAAACCTGCGCCCTCGACTACGCAGGCAGAGGCGGCGACTTCATCGAAAATTCCGCCCGGAACATCGGCGCCGCAAACACGCTCAAAATCGGTTTTAACAGCATCCTAAGCGCATACAACACCGATTGCGCAGGCGCCATAGACGCCCTGACAGATTCGCTGGCCGTCGGCCCGCACGGCCTGCATAACAAAAAAGTCGCCGTCCTCGGCGCAGGCGGCGCCGCACGCGCCGTCGTTGCAGGCCTGTCCGAACTCGGCGCAGATATCACCATTTACAACCGAACACTCACAAAAGCCCAGGCCCTGGCGGACGAATTCCGCGCAAAGGCCGCTCCTTTAGACAACCTTTCTCGGCTCGATGCGCAAATCATCATCAACTGCACGCGGCTCGGTATGCATCCGGACATCGATTCGTCGCCCGTATCAGCGGATGTGTTCACAGCCGATATGACCGCCTTCGACACCGTCTATAACCCCCTGAACACAAAGTTCCTCGCCGACGCACGCGCTGTCGGCGCTCGTACCGTCTGCGGGGCGGAAATGTTTATCCGCCAGGCTCTCGCACAGTACCGCATCTTCACCGGCTTCGAACCCGACGCCGACGCCGCCCGGCAAACCATCTATGACCTGCTCGATGGCGCACGTCAGGTTTGCAGGTAGATTTTTCTGACGGCCGGAGGATTGACGATTGAAATGGAAAATCCTAAATCCCAAGCACTAAATCCGAAACAATATCAAAAATCGAATTTTCAAAACAGAAAATTAGGACCGCTTCGGACAAAGCATTTTGAATTTCGGACATTTGGGTTTGGGATTCCCACTCCCCGCCTACGCGGGGACAAGCAAGGCCGGAATGACAAGGCCCCCCACACCGCAGGGATGGGGGCTAAACGAGAAGCCATCCGCTGCCGTAAGCCCTTCTAATTGCAAAAGCAAGCGGGGTTTTGCGACACCTTGCGAAAGCGTGCAAAACCCCGCCAATTGGGCGGTACAGGACTTGAACCTGTGACCCCCAGCGTGTCGAGCTGGTGCTCTAGCCAACTGAGCTAACCGCCCTGAA
>JBGSSG010000356.1:0-7979 GCA_041737185.1 Anaerohalosphaeraceae bacterium | reverse complement strand
TTGCAGAATGACTCAAACCATTCGAAAGACCTATTTTTCTTTTGCAGATTTATTCTGCTCTGCCTGCGGGGTTTGATGTATCGTCGCTGTCAGCACAAAAAACACAACGCTTGTTTCATTCTGCACTGCGGCGGCGATGGCAGGCCTGCCGGGCTTTAGAAGAATATCGCCCTGCCAGCTATAACTGTATCGGTCGACAGGAGCGTCGTTTTCTGCTTCCGCCTTCTTGCAACTGATGTCAAAACCGGTTATGTCGTACACATACCTGACAGAGACCCTTTCGCTGGAAATAATTTTGCAGAACGTATTGAACTCTTTATCAGCGTGATAATCTTGATATTCAACGTTCTGAAGCTCCTGGGTTTGGTTGTCTTGCAATGGAACAAAGTTTTTTAGGATTCGCTTGATATAAAATTCGCTGTCTTCTTTCGATATGGCCTCGGAACTGTTTCGGTTCGACACCTTTGAGCCTGCGATTACTTTTGCTGTTTTGTCCTTTTCAAGGCAGGCGGTGAGCTTTGCAATTGAAATCCCGTTCGGGCTTTGGCCTATTGGGTCAACGCCGACGGATTTCAAGCCCTCGGTGCTCACCTGCACAACAAATGCCTCGACAAAGACGTAGCTGTCGGCATACGGGTCGGGCGGGACTTCTTTGGCGGCATCTTCAGCCAGAACAGGCAGGCTAAAAACAAGAACTAACATAAACGCTGCGAGTACTTTTGTCTTTGTGCTCATAATAAGCTCCTTTCCATAATGTCCCTTTTTGAACGGTATGTATCTTAAGATGCGATTATAGCCGGATTTGTTTCAAAAAAACGGAAAAAATATGCAAAAAACGTCTTTGCGGCCGGGCTGTGCAGGCGTAAAAACGTTTTTATATCCGGCGTTTTCAGGGTATAATGCCTTTTTGAGTGGGTCGGGCGGCCGGGGGCTTGAAAGACAGCTTCAGGAAAGTCCGAGCAGGACAGGGCGCGGCGGCAGCTAACGGCTGCCCGAGGCGACCCGCGGGACAGTGCCACAGAAAATACACCGCCGAGGTTTTTGGTGCAGGCTGGAATGATATCCGGTAAAAATTACGAACGTGAAAATCAAAAGGTAAAATGACAAATCAAAAATCAAAAATAATGCGGACATTCCGTTTTTGTGTGTTTGTGTTTTTTTTTGTTTGCGGGTGTGTTCGGCAAACGTCTTCTGATAAATCTCAAACTTCCCCGTCCGAAGGATGGGAGTTATCCCGATTAACACAGTATCTTTCGGATGTGCCGGCGGTGCGGTCTGTCAAGGACTGGGACAGCCTGTACGGAAAGGGGCTGGTTGTCGAGACTGCGCATTACCGGCTGTTCACCACGCTGGCTGACCCGCTGATGCTTGGCCAGGCGCCGGGCTTTCTCGAATCGGCCTACGGCGCCTATCAAAGCCAAATGCCCGACCCTGTTGAGACGGCTGAGCCGTTTATAACATATCTGTTTGCCGAGCGGGGACAGTGGGAGCAGTTCACCAGGGACTTTACGCCGGGAAACGCCGAGGTGTATCTTAAGATTCAAAAAGGAGCCTACGCCCTGAAGGGAGTCTGTGTGGCCTATAATATAGGCAGAAAGCAGACCTTTTCGGTTCTGGGGCACGAGGGCTGGCATCAGTTCAATGAGAGGCATTTCAAATACCGTTTGCCGAGCTGGCTGGATGAGGGTATCGCGACGCTGTTTGAAACCTGCCGATACGACCAGGGAAGATTTCTGTTTGAGCCTGAACGCAATCTTATGCGGCTTGGTACGCTAAAGCAGGCGCTCGCTGAAAAGAAACTGATTCCCCTTGAACAGTTGATTGCTCTTAATCCGGGGCAGGTGCTGGACGGCTGGGGAACGGATGGCGATGCCGCGGCCGCTTTCTATGCCCAGACTTATGCGCTGGTTCGTTTTCTTCGGGAGAACAATTACGGCCAAAGGCTGCGCAGCTATCATAATCTTCTGCTGGCAGGTCTTCGCGGCAACTGGCCGATTGCCCCGCCCCTGGCTGCGATGGCCGCTGACCGCTCGGCGCCGCTAACGGTGGCCTGGAATCACAGCGTATCGCCGGTCTTGTTTAAGATGTACATAGGCGTTGACCCTGCGGCACTGGAAAAGGAGTACCTTTCTTTCTGCGGGAAAATCGTCTATCACGTAAGAATAGCGGGAAATTCGGCGAAATAAAGCCGGCTGCCAAGACTGCAAGGGCGTAATTCGCTGTCTTTAAGCTTCGTCTGAGTCTTGTATTTCCCGCACAAACAAGGTACAATCCTGCTTTGGTTCAATGTAATGTTTTGAAGCTGTAGGAATATGGTGCAGGGCGTAATACAACAATTACACACACAAAGACGGTTTGACGAGCAGCCTCATCCGCGTAAAGGCCAGTCAGCGACGGAATATGCCGATAGCATCGGGCAGTGGTTTTCGACCATTTATCCTCTGAAACATCGAAAGCAATTCGGCCAGTACTTTACGCCTGTTGAAATTGCCCGCTTTATGGCATCTATGATTACCCCCCGAAGCGGTCGGGTTAGAATGTTCGATCCCGGCGCCGGGTGCGGCGTTTTATCCTGTGCGGCCTGTGAATTTCTGGCCGAGCAGGAATTAAAACCCGAATCTATCGTGCTTGATGTTTTTGAGACGGACCCTGTATGCTGTAAGCTTCTGGGACATTTACTTGAGTATCTGTCCGACAGGCTGGAGACAATGGGCATTGACATTGCTTTTTCTATCCACAACGAAGATTTTATTATGCGGTTTGCTGAAATTCTGCAAAAAGAACCCAGACTTTTTTCCTCTGCGGACAAATTTCCCGCTTATGATGTATGTATTTCCAACCCTCCCTATTTCAAACTTGCCAAATCCGATCCACGGTCCGTTGCGTCGTCTTGTATTGTGCACGGGCAGCCCAACATTTATACATTATTCATGGCGATTTCGGCCGGCATGCTTGTGCCCGGAGGAGAATTGGTGTTTATCACCCCGCGGAGTTTTGCTTCCGGACGGTATTTCAGGGTTTTTCGTGAAATTTTCTTTGAGATGATGAGTCCGAAGCGGATTCACATATTCCAATCGCGTAAAAACGCTTTTCAAAAAGACGGCGTACTTCAGGAAAATATCATCCTGAACGCGCAAAGACGGATGGATTGGCAGTCTGTTTGTCCGGACAGGTATGTGGAATTATCTCTCAGTCTCGGCGTTGATGATATAGGGAGCTGTGCGGTAACTGGAAAACCCGCATCTGAAATTATCGCAATGGGTACAAAGGACAAATCGCTGATACTTCCGATGACTGAAAACGAAGAAGCGGTACTGGAGTCTGTTTCTTCCTGGCCGGGGTCGCTTGCCGAATATGAGATGGAGGTGTCCACCGGCCCGATAGTCCCTTTTCGCGCAAAAGAATATCTGCAAAAGAACAGCCATCCTTCTAAATGCGTGCCGTTGCTGTGGATGCAGAATATCCGTCCTATGGAAGTCATTCATCCTCTGTATGGAATTCGAAAGGAGCAGTATTTCACTGTCAGTGAAAAGACGGTCAAATTGCTGTTGCCGGATAAGAACCTGCTTCTTCTGCGCCGATTCAGCGCCAAAGAAGAACCTAAAAGACTTATCGCCGCTCCGTATGAAGGCGGGATGCTGCATTCGGAGTGGATTGGTCTTGAAAATCACCTGAATTATATTCACAGGCCCGGAGGGGTTTTGTCCAAAGAGGAGCTTTGGGGACTGGCTCTGCTGTATAACAGTTCTTTTCTGGACACTTATTTTCGTATTCGCAATGGCAATACACAGGTCAGCGCGACGGAGATTCGTGCGATTCCCCTGCCGCCGCTGGAAACAATTGTCAAGCTGGGCGGGCATACACCCGTGGGAATTTTTTCACAGTCTGCTGTTGATGAACTGATTCGGCGGATTTGCGGGATATAAAATATGAAAAGCGTAATAGAAACTAAAATCCGCCGGGCCAGTGAGATTTTAAGGACTCTTGGCTTGCCGAAAGAACAGCAGAACCAGATGTCCGCTCTGACCCTGCTGGCTTTGGCCGGCCTTTCCCCCGGCGACAAATGGAAAGAGGCGACGTCAAAAAGCCTGACTGTCACCAAAGGAGTTATGGCATTCATTGCCGACAGATACGGCAAAAAATATGCGCCCAATACCAGGGAAACCTTTCGCAGACAGGTTTTGCACCAGTTTGTTCAGGGGCATATTGCAGACTATAATCCGGATGACCAGTCTCTGCCGACGAACAGCCCAAAAGCTCATTATGCCCTGACACAAGAGGCTGTTGAGGTAATTCAATCATGGAAGACCGACCGATGGGAATTCGCCTGTCGGCAGTTTCATAAGAAGTACGGTTCGTTATTTGAGCTTTATCAATCGCCCAGAAAAATCCCTTATGTGCCCTTGACTCTTTCTTCCGGCAGACAGGTGAAGCTGTCGCCGGGCAGACACAATGAATTGCAGGTCGCGGTTGTCATGGAGTTCGGCCCTCGTTTTATGCCTGGTGCGGTTTTGGTTTATATCGGAGATACGGCCCAAAAAAATCTTGTGCTGTCTCAGGAGTGCCTGAAACAAATTAATGTTGAACTTTCGGACCACAGCAAACTGCCGGATGTTATTCTGTTCGATTCGAGACGCAATTGGCTTGTTCTTGTGGAGGCGGTAACCTCGCATGGCCCGATGACGCCCAAAAGAATTATTGAGTTGAAGGAAATTTTTTCTGCTTCCAAGGCAGGGCTGATTTTTGTAAGCGCGTTTCCCGATTTAGCAGAGTTCAGAAAACATATCCGGCAAATTGCCTGGGATACGGAAGTATGGATTGCGGAAATTCCAGATCATATGATTCACTACAATGGGGACAAGTTTTTAGGTCCGCGATAGATTGTGCGTCAAACTACAGGGCATCCATCCAATATCCAGTTTATTCTCGCTTCGGCGTCGCCGCGGCGAAAGGAACTGCTTGAAAAGGCGGGCTATCGCTTTACCGTTTGGCCTTCCAATGTCGATGAGGACGCTTTTGATAATCGGGGGTTGGACTCTGTCGGCCATTGCAGGGCGCTGGCCCTTGCGAAGGCAAAGGATGTGGCCGAAAAATTCCCCGACAAGCCTGTTCTGGGCGCGGATACTGTTGTGGATTTGGAAGGGGAGATTATCGGCAAGCCCGACGACGCGGCGCACGCGGAGGAAATTACGCGAAAGCTGTTCAGCCGGCCGCACAAGGTCATCACCGGCCTTGCTTTGGTCTGGCGCAATAAGAATATTGAAATCGTCGAGGCTGATACAACCGTTGTTTATCCGAAAATGCTCACCGAAACACAGATTCGCGCACATATCGCCGGGGGCTTATGGCAGGGAAAGGCGGGGGCCTACGGCATACAGGAAACCGGCGATGAATTTGTCGAGCGAATCGAAGGCTCTTTTACCAATGTGATGGGCCTGCCGATGGAGCGTGTCATCGGCATCCTGAAACGATTGGATATTTGAGGTTGCGAACGCCAGAGTGGTCAAGGTAAAATGTCCGTTAAGGATTTAGAAAGGCTGATTCAGGGAATGATTATACGAGATGAGACGCCGTTTGACATTGATGTGATAACGGAGATTACTGCTGCGGCTTTTGCGGATTGTCCGCATGGCAACCATACTGAGCAGTTTATAATTCATGCGCTGCGGGCAGCGGGAGTTCTGTCTGTTTCGCTGGCAGCAGAGATTGACGGCGGGGTCGTTGGGCATATTGCGTTTTCTCCGGTGACGATTGGCAGACAATTTTGTGACTGGTACGGTATGGGGCCGGTTTCGGTCAGGCCGGATTGTCAGAGACAGGGTATCGGCAAATCGCTGATAGAGGCGGGACTGCGGCGATTGAGAGAATCCGGGGCCAAAGGCTGTGTGCTTGTGGGGGATCCCGGGTACTACGAGCGGTTCGGTTTCAGGAATCTGCCGGAACTGATTCTTGAAGGGGTGCCGCCGGAGAATTTCCTTGCTTTGCCGTTTGAAGAGAATACGGCCCGGGGCGTTGTCGTGTTTCATGAGGGATTTGGCGCGACAGAGTAAGCGGGAGTGACAAGCCGTATTTTTTTTAACTATTGCTCAGTCGGTTTGCAGTTAATATTACTATTTAATAAGGCCTGCCGGTCAGAATGTTATGTCAAAGTCGTCATAATGGGTGGTTGGGACGACAGGCGAGACGTCGATATCGCGGATGTATAAGCCGAAAAAAAGTCTGACTTCACCGATGCAGGTTTGTATGTCCTGTTCCGTTCCCTGAAAAAGGGCCTCGACCGAGCCGTCGGGCATATTCCGCACATACCCTGTAATCGGCATCTTTGAGGCGATTTGACGGACAGTATATCGAAAGCCGACGCCCTGCACCCTGCCGGTGAAAATAACATTTCTTGCAACGGTTTCCACAGGTCTTTATATTAAGCCTGTGCGGGGTCGGATTCAAGGTCTGTTTTGCCCGCGAACGTTGTTCAATATTCGGTTGAAAAAATGAAAAAAATTACTGACTATTACCATTCGTATCGACATTATTAGGCTCGGTTGTTTTCTGTTCGGCCACAACTTCTTTCCATTCATCCTGAATAAATTCATACGTCTTGTTATTTACTTTTATTATGTGTCTATCTTTGTCTATGTCAGACTCGGAAACGTCCACCCATTCCTGAGTTTTCTTAAAATAAGCATTTTCGTAGTTTACTTGTCCTTTATCATTCCTATTAATCATATAGTCAAATTGACCATCCATATCGAGGTCGATAAATTTTTGAGACAGATGGCCATGATGTTTTGACGAAAGTCGTCCATATCGCAGAACGGGACCTTCGTTATTTTCGGCAAACCTGATGTACACTATAGGAACAGCAACCGGAAGAAGAGGGTTATTTGAAATCCATAAATCGCCGGCTACTCCAGGCTTAGATTGATTGATCCGCAGCAGTATTCTACCGTCTCTTTCCAAGACCAATGCCCGGCATTGTTCGCTGCCAGAATTGTCTTTTCGGGCTAATGGCTCTTGATAAATCCGGATATTACCAAATACCTTGGGACCCATTAAAGGCTGACCGGCGTCTTTCTTGTTTTTATAAAGTCCTATTCCTATCGCAATTCCAAAACCAAACAAAATGCCCAGAAAGAAAACGGCTGCCATTTTTATACGTATATTCATAATTATCTCCTCTTAAACTTTTTGTCTGGAGACACGTTTGGATCAGAACCGGGTAAAATTCCTGGTTTCAGTTTAAATCGCCCATTTCTTCCTAAAGTATGGGCGGACTTGGCTATCTCTGTACCTTCTGGTACTAACTCTGCATCTTGAGCGGCCGCATTTATTTCAGCATTATGTTTACTGATTGAATCTGTGCCACTAACGAATGCCGCAGCTCCACCTGCCATGCTCGTTGCTCCACCTGAATCGGTTGTTATACCAAGTAAATTGTAAATCCACTCTAAGGCTCTCAATATCGGTCCTTTTTTACATTCCTTGCCTTCTAATCCCCAGGGATCTATCCAATTCATCGGGCTGTTAAAACAATACTGGTACAGGTTCATCGAGTCGGCGTAGCCGATTGGGTCGGGCTGCAAAAACCGGCCTAAGTCAGGGCTGTAATCCCGGAAGCGGTAATAGTACAGGCCGGTTTCGCTGTCCCACTGCCGCCCTGTGAACATTATGCAATTGCCCAAAGAGCTTGACTGGCTGGTCGAAACATCTTCCGTCAGCCAGTTATTGTCCGTGCCTGCGGACGTCATCACCCTCGGCTTGCCGAACGTATCATAAGTATAACTTTCCACCACAGCCCCGCCGGCGTTGGTAATCAGCCGGATAGAACCAAGCGCGTCGGCGTAGTAATAATACCACGTCTCGGAAGAGCCTGCAACATTTATCATCGCCACGGGATTGTCAATGCCCGGGCCGTAGATATATTTTCGCTTCAGTTGCCCGCTTATGCCGTTGTACTCGGCGATAACGTGCGCACCGTCATA
>JBGSSG010000332.1:0-3493 GCA_041737185.1 Anaerohalosphaeraceae bacterium | reverse complement strand
ATAAGAGCGGTTATCTTAACGCTGCGTGGTGGTTTCAGGCGGTCAGGAGCGTGGTTTTAGGAATACTTGGTATTTTTACGGCGGGATTTGTGGCGGGTTTCTATAATGACCCTCGGATGGCAAATCTTCTTAGGGTGGCGTTTCTGGCGGTGGTTTTCAACGGTCTGGTAAGTTCCGGGGCCAGCCTGCTGGAAAAAAGGCTTCAGTTCGGCAGGTATGTGGTTTTGACGCAGGGCAGCATGATAGCGGGGACGGTGCTGACGATTGCTCTGGCTTTTATATTTCGGAATGTATGGGCGGTAATAATAGGATTTTCATCAGAGGGGCTGATAAAGCTTGTTCTGTCGTTTATACTTTGTCCATTTCGCCCGCGGTTTAGCATTGACAGGGGCGCGTTAAGAGAGCTTATGTCTTTTGCGAGGGGTATAATGGGGGTTCCGCTTGTAACATTTTTGACTTACACGGCGGATGTTTTCGTTCTGGGCAAGCTGGTTTCCATGGGAGAAGTGGGGATGTATGCCTGGGCGGTGCAGTTGTCGCGTATTCCGCGTGAGCTGGCGGCGCAGATTATAGGCAAGCTGCTGCTGCCGGTTTTTTCACACAAGCAGGACCAGAAGGACTCATTGCGGCTCTGGCTGTGTGAGATTACACGCTGGATGACGCTGGCAACAGGTCCGCTGACGGGCTTTCTGGTTGCTTGTTCGCCGGTAGTCCTGAAGCTGGCGTTCAGGCCGGAGTATGCGGCAGTTGCAGGGCCTTTTTCTGTGCTTGTTGTTACGATGTTTTTCCGTGTTCAGGCGATTATTGTTTCAAATATGTATCTGGCGATAAAGGAGCTGAATCTTTTCAGAATGTTTGTGCTGCTTCGCGGGGTGGTTTTAATAGCGCTGCTGATACCGATGATAGGGCGGTTTGGGCTTTTGGGAGCTGCGCTGGCGGTTTTGCTCAGCGAGTTATGCGGGTTTGTACTTCAGGTTGTGATGCTTAATCGTCGGATAGAGCTTTCATTTTGGCGGTACATAGAAAGCCTTATGCCTGGTTTTATCCTTGCGGCAGTGGTGCAGACGGCGGTGTATTTTATACCGAGATTTTTTCAGCTTTCCGACTGGATGGTTCTTGTTTCGGCAGCGGCGGTGTTGGCATCGGCTTATGCGGCGGGGGCACTGTGGCAACTGCCGCGTCTTAGCGTGCTGTTAAAAGAACGTTCCGGAAAGACACGTGTTTTTTGTCAGGCGGGTCAAATCGAAGATAAGGAGCAGTTATGAAGATACTGGAAGTCAAGGCTCTGCGGATACCGGAAGTAAAGGTGATTCGTTTTGCCAGATTCTGCGACCACAGGGGATACTTTACGGAGCATTACCGCAAGAGTGATTTTGAGACGCACGCGGAAATGGCGTTTTTAAGAGGCGTTAGTTTCCTTCAGGCCAACGAGAGCCGGTCAAAAAAGGGCACGGTACGAGGTCTGCATTTTCAGTGGAATCCGTATATGGGCAAGCTTGTCCGCGCGCTGAATGGTCGGCTGATTGATATGGTTCTGGATATACGCAAGGGGTCTCCGAATTACGGTAAAATTGTCTGTTATGATATGCCTTCCCGGCCCGATATGGATTACGGCCAGTGGATATGGGTTCCGCCGGGATTTGCACACGGCACTTTGTTCCCGGAGGATACGACGATTGAGTATTTCTGTTCGGGGCAGTACAGTCCGGGCTGCGAGGGAGGCGTATCGCCGTTGTCTGCGGATATCGACTGGAGTCTTTGTGAGCCGAAGCTCCAAAAGATGTTCAAGGAAATCGCTGACGGCGGGCTGCTGATAACCGATAAAGACAGGAACGCGCCTGATGTTGCCGGCTGGACAAAGGACGAGCGTTCGGACAATTTTATATACGGACAACTCTAATCCTGCTGCGCCGCTTGTTGAAAGTTATCAACAACGATAAATCCGCCTTAGGCGGATAAGTCCTAAATTCGATTGCGCACACCGTCATTCCGAGCGCAGCGAGGAATCTGATAACTTCAGCAAAATTCCTCGTTATCGCTTTTAAGAAAGGAATGGCTGAATAAACAGACCCCTCACATTCGTTCGGGGTGACGGCAGTTGGCAATGCGTGGTGACGGCGGCCGCCGTTTTGGTCATTTTTATTTTGTATTTTGAGATTTGTTTAGAATTTTGGATTTTTACCTGCCTTTGGCGGGTAGTGCTTAGGATTTTTATACTGTTCTCAAAATTACTTGCGATGTAGCGTTAAGATTCCTGCACGTTTTTAACGGTCGATTAAAGTTTTCCCTGGGACTGCAGGAAATCGCGATACCAGTCGGCAAGGGTGTTGTTCTCGACGGAGATATTAACGGTTTGCGACTGTTGTCCTTCGGCAGTGAATATGATTCTGTATTCGCCCGCCTGGCTGTACCAGGGCTGCCAGGTAAATGTTCTGGTGGCCGCGTCAAAGGATGCTCCTGCGGGGAGGTTCTGCGGCAGGTAAGAGACGGGCTGGCCCTGTGCGTTTGTGCCGGTTACGGTGAACGTGAGCATTCGGTTTCCAATCACTTCCTGCGCAAGAAAGATGTCGCGGATTTCCGCGTCCGAAAGCGCACGGGAAAATGCTTTGACTTCGGTAATAAGCCCGCGGAATGCCGCGGTTCGTGAAGAGGGGTCGCCGTAGTTTCCGATGTCCGCGGTAGAGGCGAAAGCCGAGAGTCCGGTATAACTTCCAGACGCCTGCTGCTGGCCGTTGACATAGACGGCGTAGCTTCCGTTATTCCAGGTAAGGGCGGTATGATACAGGACGCCCGGCTGGAACTGATAAATATCGGTTTTCAGAGCGGCAGAGTCTCCCATCGCCAGGGCGAGATTTCCGTTTGTGGCGTATAGAGCCAGTCGGTTGGAGCTGGCGTTGATGTGTCCGAAAAGGAACTGGAGGCCGGCGGTGTCGTCTGGCTGCACCCACAGAGCGATAGTTCCGCCGGTTACCGAGAGGTCTTTGGTTGGTATCTGAAGCGCCTGTGTCGGCAGAGTCAGTTGTACGAAATACTCTTCTTTCCAGGGTTGTCCCCATTCCGGCAGAGCTATAAGGTTGGCGGTGTTTTTATATCCGGATGTGTCCGCGGCCAAAGTTACTACGGATGGAGCGGTCTGGTCGATGAACACCCATTCGCCCGTCAGGCCGCGGTTTCGTCCCTGTTGGAAAAGCAGCATCGCCTGTGAGCTGTTAAAAGCTGCATTGTAAATACGGACATCGCATATATATCCGTTGCAGGTGTTTATGCCGCCTCTGCCGCCGATGTACAGCGGCATAGAGTTGGCGCCAAGGGCGAAATTTTTGGGCACAGAATTGCGGAGCTGTCCGTTGACGTACAAATCAATGGTATTTGCATTGATTACGCCGATGATATTGTACCATTGGTCAAGATTCAGCAGGCAGGCGCCGTCGACAGCGGATGCGCCATAGCCGTTGGTTTGGCCGTCGGTAACAATGAATCTTGGGCAGTTGCC
>JBGSSG010000304.1:0-4407 GCA_041737185.1 Anaerohalosphaeraceae bacterium | reverse complement strand
GGCGAAGGCATTGTCGATGTTACCACGCATTTGGTGGATTTGACGATGTGGGAGGCGTTTCCCGAACAGGCTATTGACTACACCAAGGATATCAAAATTGTTTCGTCAAAACGCTGGCCGACGCTTTTGACAAAACAGCAGTATCAGCAGGCAACGGGGCTTGATGATTTTCCAGATTATCTTAAAGACAGGGTGGATGACAAGGGGAATCTGGCGTGCTATTCCAACGGCCAGATTAACTATACGCTTCGAGGGGTTTATATGAAGGTCTCTGTTTTGTGGAATTATCAGGCCCCGGAAGGCGCGGGCGATATGCATTACTCGGTAATGAAAGGCACGAAGTCGGATGTTATCATTATGCAGGGGCCGGAGCAGAAATATCGGCCCGAATTATACGTTCAGCCGGTCGAAGGAACTGAATTGGCTGCGCTTGGCCAGGCCCTTGAGCGGGCGGTTAAGTCCCTGCAGGCAAAATATCCGGGCATAAGCGTCACGGCAGAGAACGAGCGGTTTAACATTGCGATACCCGACTCGTTCCGCGTCGGGCATGAGGCGCATTTTTCCCAGGTGGCCCAGAAGTATTTGCGGTATCTATCCGAGGGCAGGCTGCCTGAGTGGGAGACGCCGAATATGCTGGCCAAGTATTACACGACTACGCAGGCGTTAAAGCAGGCGGCAAACCGTCCGCCCGAACCAGAGTTGTCAGACAAGCCGACGGCGGTGTTCTCGTTCGGAGTATGTACAGGCCTATCCAACGCTGATTTACTCAAACGGGCGGGATATGATTATGTCGAGGAAGGGGTGCAAAGGTTTCTGGTTCCGCAGGAACCGGATGAGAAATTCGCTGAAAATCTCAACAAAGCCAAGGATGCGGGGATTGGCGTATATGCCTGCAGCGGTTTTCTGCCGGGTTCTCTGAAATGCGTCGGGCCGGATGCCGCGGGCGAAGAGATTTTAAAATACGCACAGACAGTCTTTAGCAGGGCCAGGCAGGCGGGCGTGAAGCGGATTGTCTTCGGCAGCAGCGGCTCGCGGAATATCCCCGACGGATTTGACAGGCAGCGGGCGAGAAAACAGTTTGTCGAACTGCTTTCAAAAATGGGGCCGATAGCTGCGCAGTACGATTTGGTTATATGTATCGAACCGCTGAATAAAAAAGAGTGTAATTTTGTAAATACCCTCGCTGAGGCGACAGAGATTGCCAAAGAGGTTAATCATCCCAATATACGTGTGCTGGCGGACTTTTATCATATGGCTCTTGAGAACGAAGGGCCTGAAAACATCGTCAGCGCAGGTTCTCTTCTTGCGCACTGCCACGTCGCTGAAAAAGAGAGCCGCACCGCGCCTGGGATTAAAGGCGACGACTTCACGCCATACTTTAGAGCGCTAAAGCAAATCGGCTACACCGGCGGGATTTCCTGCGAATGCAGATGGGACAAATTCGAGCAGGAAACCGTGGCTGCTCTTTTAGTGATGAAAAAACAAATCACTAACGCAAACTAAGACCCATCTTCTACAGTTGCGTCTTTTTTTGAAGCGAAAAACGTAGTGGATAACATTGTCTTGCCCCAGAATCAAGACGAACATTGTTCCATTTCCCTGTCATTTCTCACGTAATTTTTTACCAGTTTTCGGCGGCAAATAATTTCCCGCCGAAACTATGCGTTTCCCTTTTTTTTCCTCCAGTTCCAGCCTGGTTTTTTTGGCAATACCTCCGCCTTTTTTGCCAGCCACTTCGTTTTCCGGCAATCCTACAGCTTTGGCGCTTTCGGGTCTTTCCAAATTAGAATAATTCTTTAATCAAATCGCCTTTGTTTATTTTGAAATGGGCAGCGACGTCATTCAAAATGCCGCTCAACGTGCCTATCTTGAGGTCTTTATGGGCTGATGGGCGGGGATAGTGATGTGATGTGACCCTGTGCGTCATTTTGAACCCCTTGTGTGTAAGGAAAAGGGGGTTGCAAAACGGCGGGAAAGAACTTATTCTGTCCGGCGATTATTGCAGAAAAGTTGTCCAATGAAAAAACAATTGTTCATAAAACTCCTTGTCATTGACGCGATGGTAACTCTTACACTCATCGCTCTTATCTGGCGTTTTGTCCTTCGCTCCCCCATACTGCCCGCCGGCGATACGCCGCAAGACGTCCCCACAGCGTATGATTCCACCAGAATCGTCTCAATGGCCCCCAACCTGACGGAACTGCTCTTTGCCCTGGGTCTGGAAAAACAAATCATCGCCGTAACCTCCGACAGCAATTTTCCGCCGCAGGCCCTTAGCCTTCCGCGTGTCGGCACTTTCTGGCAGCCGGATATCGAGGCGATAATAGCCGCAAAACCGACGCTGGTAATAACGCTCGGATTTGAACAGCAGTCCGCATTGGCCGCACAACTGGGCCGCATCGGCTGCAAGACACTATCGCTGAACATCGAGTCTTTCCCGGAACTTTTTGACGGCATAAAAACGCTCGGCCAGGCCCTTGACCGTCCTTTGCAGTCAACCCAACTTTTTGAACGCATCCGGTCGGCCTGCGAAAAATCCGCCGAAAAATTCAAAAGCTCCTCGCCGCCAAAAGTCCTCTGGGTCATCCAGCGACAGCCCCTCCGCGTAGCCGGCACAGACACCTTCGCCAATGACCTGATTAAATTCGCCGGCGGCCAAAACGCCATCGGCAAGACCATCAATATCTATCCGCCCATAAGCGACGAACAGGTCATAGCATCCGCTCCCGATGTCATTATCGAGCCTGCCGATACGCCGCGAGACATCCGCCGCCTCGCCGAATCAGCCTCGCAGTTTTACAGCAGATATCATACCGCTCCCGCCGTTTTGAACAATCGCATTTACGTCTTAGACGGCGACCTCGTCAGCCGACTGGGCCCGCGTATCGACCAGGGCCTGTACGCCGTCTGCCGATGCTTGTGGCCGGAAAGTAAAAATGAATAAACCGCTCACGCCATCCATACTTCTTACTCGCGTCCTGATAGCACTTGCCTGCCTGCTGGCGGTTCTGGTTGCCTGTGCAATGACAGGCTCGGAAAAAATCAGTTTTTCCAACGCTCTGGCCGGCCCGAAAACGGATACCCCAAACATCGATTATGAAATACTTGTCAATTTCCGTCTGCCGAGAGTCGCGCTGGCGGCGATTGTCGGAGCTGCGCTTGCATGTGCCGGGGCGGTACTGCAGGCTGTCCTGCGAAACCCGCTGGCCGACCCTTACATTTTAGGCATATCCAGCGGCGCCGGCCTTGGGGCCGTGCTGGCTGTCATCGCGGGGCTGCAATGGATGGTTTTCGGTCTTCCGGCAATTACCGTATGCTCATTCGTATCGGCGCTTTTTGCCGTGTGGCTCGTCTGGCTGATTGGCCGATGGGCGGGGAAAGACAACCTCACCGGCCTGCTGCTTGCCGGAGTGGTAGTCAACGCCTTTTTCTCCGCCGTAATAATGTTCCTTACCTCAATCGCAAAGGCACATCAGGTACAGACAACCGTTTTCTGGCTGATGGGTAATATCCTGACCCCGGAGCATTCCAGCCTTCTGTGGTTCTGCCTTGCGGTCGTGCTGGCAGGCCTGACGGTCCTTATCTGGCTTGGTCCGCGTCTCAACCTGCTCAGCTTCAGCCGCGACGACGCTGTCGCCGTCGGACTTAACGTACCGCTTATCTGCCATTTGAGTCTTGCCGTCGCTGCGCTGATTACCGCAATAGCAGTGAGTTTAAGCGGCCTTGTCGGCTTTGTCGGGCTGGTGGTTCCGCACGCTGTCCGGCTGGTCTTTGGGCCGGACCACAGGCAGCTTATCCCATTAAGCGCAATCGCAGGCGCGGGTTTTGTCGCTCTGTGCGACACCTTCGCCCGCGTCGTCGTGGCTCCGGCACAACTGCCCGTGGGAGTCGTTACCGCACTTGTGGGCGGCCCGTTCTTTCTGTTTTTACTCATCAGATACAGCCGAAACTTAATCTGGTTCGGAAAATGAATGTCATAGAAATCCAGAATCTCACCTTCAATTACAATCAGGGCCCGCTGCTTGAAAACCTCAGCCTTTCTGTTGCGTCCAATTCCTTCTGGGCAATCGCAGGCCCTAACGGCGCCGGCAAAAGCACGCTTATCAATCTTCTGTCCGGCCTGCTCAAACCACTGGCAGGACAAATACTCATAGAACAAAAACCCATCGCACGGTACGGCATCTCTGAACTTGCCGGAAAAATAGCCGTCGTACGGCAGGAATTCATCCCGCCATTCGGCTACACCGTCCTTCAAACCGTGCTTATGGCAAGACTTAACAGGAAGGATTTTCTGCTCTTTGAAAACGCCGACGACCGCCGGATTGCACAACAGGCCCTCGAAGACACACAGACCGCACATATAGCACACAGATCACTGAACCATCTCAGCGGCGGCGAACGTCAGCG
>JBGSSG010000298.1:0-3546 GCA_041737185.1 Anaerohalosphaeraceae bacterium | reverse complement strand
ATGCAGAGGGGGGGATTTCGCTGCGGGTTCACCCCTGCTTTATCTCCAGGGACTGCCCGCTGGGCAGGGTTGACGGGCCGTTTAACGCCATAAGCATATTTGGAAACGCGGTCGGCAATACTCTTTACGTTGGAAGAGGTGCGGGAATGATGCCCACCGCCAGCGCGGTAGCGGCCGATATTATCGAAATCGCGATTGGAAACAGCCGGCGACTTTTCGATGCTATGCCGATGGCATCCGCAAACCAGACCAGGCCGGTTATGCAGAAAATCGACGATATCAACAGCCGATTTTATGTCAGGCTGATGGCCAAAGACCTGCCGGGGGTCTTCGCGCGGTACGGCCAGGTACTCGGCAGGCATAAAATCAGCATCAGCGGGGCCATACAGCACGAAGGCGTCGGGCCTGCCAATAGCGTTCCGGTGGTCATTACCACGCATCCGACACAGCAAAAAAATATGTTCGCGGCGATTAAGGAAATCGCTTCTCTCGATGTGGTAAGCGATGCTCCCGTGTGCATTCGTATCGCGGATATTCCGGAGGATAAAGAATGAACCCGAAATTTGTCATAATCGTTCCCGACGGAGCGGCGGACAATCCGCAGGCCGTTTTTAACGGAAAGACCGTTCTTGAAGCGGCCAATACGCCGAATATGGACCAGATAGCCATAACCGGCAGACAAGGCGTCGTGCTGACAGTTCCGCAGGGGATGGAGCCGGGCAGCGATGTGGCGATGATGAGTCTTATGGGATACGACCCGAGAAAATACTATACCGGACGCGCTCCAATCGAGGCGGCGGCCCAGGATATCCGGCTGGGGCCGGACGACTGGGTATTCCGATGCAATCTGGTTACCACCGCCGACGACCTGATGGCCGACCACAGCGCCGGGCATATCAGCACAAAGGAAGGGGCGGAGCTAATCCTGGAATTCGAGAAGACAGCAGGCACATCGGAAATAAAATTCTATCCGGGCGTAAGCTACCGGCATCTTTGCGTCATCACCGGCCAGGATTTTTCAAAGGTAAAGACTTTCCCCCCTCACGACATAATCGGGCAGAAGTTCGCGAAGTATTTGCCAAACGGCAAAAACTGCCAACTGCTCAAAGACCTTATGGCCAAATCGGTAGTCTTTTTAGAAAACCATCCCATAAACCGAGTCCGCAAAGACCTGAAGGAAAACCCTGCAAGTACCATCTGGCTGTGGGGACAGGGCAAAAAGGCGGCTATGGATAAGTTCAGCAGGCTTTACGGCAAGACGGGGGCGGTCATCACCGCCGTTGACCTTGTGCGGGGACTTGCCAAACTTGTAGGGTTTGACCTTATCAGCGTGGAAGGCGCTACGGGGTATCTTGACACCAATTACGAGGGCAAAGGGCAGGCCGCCATACAGGCCATTGAAAAATATGACCTTGTACTGGTGCACGTCGAGGCTCCGGATGAAGCGGGCCATAACGGCAATGCGCAGCAGAAGAAAAAAGCAATCGAAATGATAGATAAGTTCATCGTCGGGCCGGTCTTTGAGGCGATGAAGAAATATCCGCGGTGGCGGATATTGGTAATGCCCGACCATCCGACGCCGGTGGAAAGCCGGTCTCACTGCGGCGAGCCTGTGCCGTTTGCTATGGCGGGGACGGAGATAAAAGGCGCTATGCAAAAACCGTTCTGCGAACCGAACAGCTTTCAGTCGGGCTTCCGCATCGAAAAAGGCTCGGATATGATGGAGTACTTCCTCAAGATTTAATTCCCTGCCTATCCCACCTGCCGCAAACCGGCATCAACAAATGCAAATACAGCCGCAGGTCCAGGGGATACCATTGTATAGCCTTGCGTAAAAAACCGGCAGCCTCACGTTTTTGTCCCAGCGTTCTGGAAATCAGGAATGCCTTTCGGTATTCATGGCTGATTTTTCGCGATGCCGCTCTTCGTGAAACATATTTATTTCCGTCCAAATGCAGATAGAATCTTTCCAGTGACTGCGCTTTATTAAGAGGGCCAAGGGCGTCCGGGGTGTTTGAAAGACTGTCGTTCATATTCTGTTTAATGATAAATGTGTCCGGGACAAAAAGGAACCGGACTTTCACGGAGATTCTGAGGAAGGCGTCATAATCCGTCCCCTTTCTGATTGTTTCATCCCAAAAGAAGCCGTGCCAGGCGGAACGTCGAAAGAGGATGGCTGACGGGATAAGACAGGGCGCTTCGCCATAGAAGTATTTTGTAAGCCGCCCTGAGCGGCAGTATTCGGGCCTGCTGAGGTTTTTTTGCGAGCCGTCGGGGTACCGTGCAACCACACGTGCATACGCAGCGTCGTATTCCCTGCCGATATCGAGGGCGGCCAGCATTGCCTGAAGGTAATCCGCCGGCCATAAATCATCGGCGTCAAGAAAAGCGACGTATTCGCCGTTCGCCTCGGCAAGGCCTTTGTTGCGGGCGCTGGATTGGCCGCCGTTTTCCTTGAAAAAGTACCGAACCCTCGGGTCGGCGATTCGCTCGATAACCTGCCGCGTATCGTCAGATGAACCGTCGTCGATAATCAGAATCTCGAAATCGCCGCAGCTTTGCCGCAAAACGCTCCGGCAGGTCTCTTTGAGAATAGCAGCGCGATTATACGTTGGAATAATAATACTAACGGTCGGCATAGACACACCTCAAATCTTACAAAATAAATGGATTCCCATCTTCCGCCAATCCGCCATCCAGCCTGAGGCTGGTAAAATGCGGATAAAAGGCGGACAAGTCGCGGGAATGAAAAACCCATATCCGCAACAGAAACTAAACTATGACAATGAACGTGAAACAGCGCTGTCTCTGATTTTGTCTTGCTTCGAGGCTATTTGTTTTGCAATCTGTGCTCCCATCAGCAGGCATTGGTCGGAATTGACATACCGCCACTGTCCAAACCGCCCTGTTGTGTAGATACCCATGCTTTCGAGAAACCGGCTTAATATCTCTACATCGCCGGGCACATTATGGGCCTGAACAGGATAAGCATACTTGACTACTTCGCAGCGGTGCTCCAGAATCTGCGACGGCCCCTCGATAATTCCGGCATTAGCAAGCCCGCGTATGATGCGTTCGGTTCTTTCCACGCAGGCGTTTTGGCTATAATCGCGCACGGATGTCTCCGTCATAATCGAGTTAAAGGGTTTTTGTTTTTCGCTTTGCGAAGAGAGACTGTTGAACGCTATTTTGTGAGCGGGCATCTCTGCTTCGGCGCTGTAAAGCCTTTGCGGAATTTCCGTGAGGGGCTTTTTCGTTACGAAATAATCCACCTGGAGAGAGACGTGCGGCAGCCGTCCGGCCAGGCCAACCTTCTCCTCTGGAACAGGGTGCAGCATCTCCATCAGTTCAGGAATCGGAATCGTCGATATAATCCTGTCCCATCGGAACATATCGCCCCGCCTGGTTTTGAGGATTTTTGCCGCCGGGTCTATGAAGCAGACGTGCTGTTCAAACTGGATATTACCGATTTTTTTCGCCATTGCCCTGAAGATTTCATCAAATCCCCCCGCGGGGGGGTATCCGACGCTGCTGTTTTCGTCGAGA
>JBGSSG010000283.1:0-2850 GCA_041737185.1 Anaerohalosphaeraceae bacterium | reverse complement strand
GTTGAGGGGGGAGGCCATTGACGATTGATTAATGATTATTGACTATTGATTATTTTTGTGGAATTTTTCCTTTTTTTTAGTGCGGGCGGGACGCCCGCGTTCCCAACTTGCCGGCAAGATGCCGGCGGTACGTTTGGCAATGGACTCAGAGAGGAAATTCTGTAACCGTTTTTAGGGGAAAAGCGGAGAAAACCCCTCCCCTCGCTACGCGAGGTACTCCCCCTTTGCAGGGGGAGAGCTTATCTGGTTATGAATTTCGTAGTAGTGAATCACTGACTCGACCAAAAGCTTACTAATGGCCGGGCCGGCAAGGAGACCTTTTCCAAAGTCTCCCTAAGCTTCTCGTATTCAATTAACAAAGACCCATCCAGTGCCAACGAGGCAAAGGACAATCCCTCACTTAAGTGCAAAACGGACGCGTTGGATGCGATTTTCCCGGGGGCGGTGGGCGTAAGTGCCGTAAAAAAAGAGGGTTAGTATTTTTCCGGCAGCAGGATCAGAACACACGAAATGATGCGTTTTTTTGACAGGATTAAATCAGGAGAAATGAACCACGGATTGCGCGGATTGACACGGATTTTAGGATCAACGATGAAGTATATGTAACAAAGGCCGAGCGGCGCGAGCCGTCGGATAGAGCGCTATGCACAGGGTAACGCTGTATCGGGCAGCTCGCGCTGCCGCGCTTTTGTCGCCCGCTGCGCGGGCTAAAAAATGGAGAGAGACAGCCGTTCTTCTCCCCACGCTCCTTACGCCGCGAGGCTACACTATCCCGCCCTGCGGGCTAAGAGAAACCACTTTTATCGCCATTGCGTAAATCATTTCGCAAACGCATCATAATACTCAAGGATCATCTTGACGGTGGTATCGTCGTAAACGCTCTGATCCTGTTTGGCAATGCCGCCGAAGCTGGACAGGATATAAGCGATGTCCTCCCGCTCAATGCCGTAAAGCAAAAAGTACGCCGCATCCAATTCCGCCGTCAGATGGACGCGCTGGGTCTCCTTCCACTTATGCACCTTCTCCTTAAAGCCTGCCGCCTCGGCCAGCGGAATCATATCCTCACTCGTACAGGTCAGCTTCAAAACCCGCTCCGAAATCCACGCCTCAAGCGTCTTCTTCTTGTCCCACGGACACTTATCGGCATAAAAGTCCGGCCCAAAGACAGGAAGCTGCTCGACAATGAAAAAATTCAAATGCAGGCCCCCAACTTTTTGCCGTGCAATAAAGTCGAAAGCAAAAGAATTCAAATTTGCCAACAAGCAGCATCTTTTCTTGAAAGAAAGGTTTTCATCCACTAAAACGAGTGGTGCCGAATTTAGAACACCTGCATTCGGGATAAACGACGCAATCATTGTCCGTTGATTGGTAGCGCTGGTAACATCTTTGTAGGCGATATAAGCAGTATCACTTTTGTTTCCCAGAGCAGTTGAAACGGCTTCTTCTCCTACCCACCAGCGAGGTTCGATGGTAAATTCCGGGTTCTGATGCTGGACGGAGTGTGTCGCTGCCGTTTGACCCTGACGCATCCAATTCTCTTCATTGACCACGACGCTGGCGGCGCGATGGTCGTACATCTGGATCATCTTGGCCTCATACAGCGGCAAAAAACGTTGCTTGCCTTTTTTCCAGACCGCCCCGTCTCGTTTGGCCTTTATCTCCTTCAACTGTTCGGCGGTATGAAATAGCTCAGCATCATTGGTCTGGTCGAACATCCGCATAAATTTCACGCCCCACGGGTTGCCGCCTTTTTTACGCCCCTCGTCGATCAGCACCGGCACCCGGCGATATACCCGCTTGGTAATCTCCGCGTCGCGCTTGCTCCGAAAGATCGGGCAGGTCAGCGTATTGGGATTGATCATCTTAAGTTCGGCCGCCGACAATTCAATATGCCGCGCCGATTCGTTTAGGTCGATCATCTGATGGGCGAAGAATACAAAATCCGCTGCTTTAGTGGTTTGATTGCGTCCGCCAAACAGTAAAATTGAAAACTTAAACCGTCCGTCAACATCAGGAAATATCTTTTTACGGTTTTCAAAATCATACAGCCGGTACAAGACGCTCGTATCGACCAGCGTTGAAAAGAATTCCTTGGTGGTATGGTCCGTTGCAATGCCGGACGGCACCAAAAAACCCACCAGCCCGTCGGCGTTGACCAGCGTATAAGCTAACTCGGCAAAGACCGAATAAGTATTGATATCGCCTTTTCCGGTCAGCGGATAACGCCCGCAAGTGCGAATATAGTTCAAGTTGGCCTCGGCCTGCCGCTGTGCCTCTTGATAGGCCCGGTACAGTTCGGGGTTTCGTTTTTCAAGTTTTTCGATCAATTGCCGCCGTTGAGCGGCGCTGACCGCCGTGGCGATAGCACTGTCCCGTCCGTCAAAAAATTCACGCTCCTGAAGTTTCATCCGTTCCCACGGCGGATTGCCGATGACGCAGTCAAAACCGGGCTTCTCGCCGGAGAAAACCTCCGGAAAAACAGTTTTCCAATCCAGTGCGTCCGGATGCACTGCCGGATCTTCCACAAGCGAATTGCCGCAGACGATGTTGGCCGACAGGTTGGCCAGCGTCTTGCCCCGATGCGCCGACCGAATCCACAACGCCAGTTGAGAAATCTCCACCGCCTCACGCGATAAATCCACCCCGTGAACGTTCTCGTTCAATATCCAGTCAGGAATCTGCTCTTTAAGGTCTGCTGTATCGCAGCCCTGAAAATCCAGATGGTGCAGTAGCTCATGATACAAGTCGTCAAAGGCGTCATACGCCTTGATTAAAAACGCTCCGCTGCCGCAGGCCGGATCGACGACCTTCATGGCCTTGAGAATCTCAATACAGCCCCGCCAGTAGGCC
>JBGSSG010000236.1:0-3970 GCA_041737185.1 Anaerohalosphaeraceae bacterium | reverse complement strand
GATACCGGCGGACGCTAAGCAGCTCATCCGGAATCTCTACCTCAATATCGCCGCTGACCCTGACCTGGCAGGACAGCCGAACATTGCCGGCAAGTTCCATTTCGGTAAGCAGCCGGGTTTCTGCATGCTGAACAGGTCCGCCGCCGCTGAGCACTTTGACTTTGCAAACGCCGCATATTCCGCGTCCGCCGCAGACGGTTGGAACAGGGATATTATTCCCGCGCAAGGCCTCCAGCAGGCTGCGGCCTTCCTTGACTTCCAGCTTCTTTGCGCCGTTGATTTCGATTATGCTCATTCTGTAGGACTATCTTAATTCCTGCAGTTTGCCGCCGAGGGTGGACACGTGGGTCATTTCCTCGATGATTATGGCCCCAATCCTGTCGCGTCCGGCCTTTTCCGGCACAAGGTCTTTTAAGCCCACATAGAAGGCGATGGAATTCTTCTCGGCCTGCATTGCTATCTTGAGAATATCCACAAGGCTTTCCCTGCCGGTCAGTTTCTCGGTGGGGCTTACCTTGCCTTCTGTGCCGTGAAAATCAGCCATTGTCCGAAGATACATCGCCACCTGATTGTCAGGGTCGTAGGTAATCGGTTCCTTCTGTTCGGCGGTGAGCTTCTTTCGCATCTTGGCAAAGGTTTTTTCGTGCCCGTCTTCCATCGCCGCCAGTTCCCGGAACATTTTTTTTGCGGCGGCATCAGACGACATACCGGCGGCTTCTTTATAAAACCTGACCGCGTTGCGCTCGATTTCCTCAGCCATTTCAAAAATTTCGTCCACGTTGAATGTAATGCTCATTATGCTTCTCCTTGTGCTGTTGGGGGAACAAATACTCTCTGTGCCATTTCCTTGTCCAGCATATACAAAGCCCCGGTGGAGCCTTTGCACATCTTAAGCTGGGCGATTACTTTCTCGGCGTTTGCCTCTTCCTCGACCTGCTCATTGACAAACCACTGCAGGAACATATTGACCGCGTGGTCTTTTTCCTTTGCCGCCAGGTCAACTAACTTGTGAATAAGCGATGTTACAAGCTGTTCGTGTTCGAGCGCAGCCTTGAAAATCGCATCCACCTCCTTGAATTGTCCCTGCGGCGCGGCAATTTGGCCCATCCTGACCGTTCCGCCTCGGCCGATTATGTGATTGTAAAACTTGATTGCGTGCGTCATTTCTTCCTGAGCCTGAACCCGCATCCAGTTTGCAAAACCCGGCAGATCCATCCGCTCAAGCGCAGCGGACATTGCCCAGTACAGATACGCCGAATATGTCTCGGCGTTGAGCTGGTCGTTCATCGCCTTTTCCATTGTTTTGCTTATCATACATTATTCTCCTTTCCACAATCCATGGATATTGCAATACTCGCGAGCCGAGACCTTCTGCGCCCCAATCATAAAGACCGCCTCCGGGGCCTGTCCGGGCTTTAGAAACTCCCGATACGCCTTTCCGTCTGCCAGCAACTCAATCCACTCGATGTAATGTTTTTCTTCCATCGGGTGAGCGACCGAGCCTACCTTGACCTTGAAGCCGCCCTGGATTTTCTCTATGACAGGAACGTGTTTTTCCTTTGCGGCGTCGGTGGTATTTTCGACAAATTTTTTCATCGGCTGGCCGCAGCAGACAAGCTCTCCATCCCCGCCGTGCAGCACCTCTACGATGTTTCCGCAAATCATACATTTGTAAATCTCAATTTTTTTTGCCATTTTGACCCCTTTCGTTTAATATATTGCTCTCATTTGAAATTCCCCGTTAATTCAGTGTTCAGTCGGTGTTTCCTGTACGCTGACCGCTACACGCTGTATGGGAACTTATTACCCTAAAGGGTATAACATAACTATGACCATTTACACAGTTTATTTCACACCATCAGAAGATAAACCCTGTAGTATTTATGTTTTATTACTTTTGACCTGATTATGGTATCTGCACAATAACTGGGCGTTTGAAATGTCCGTTACGCCGCCTCTGCTGTGAGGGATCACGTAGTCTGCATCATACTCGCTCCATGAGACTCGGCATTCCTTTTCGGGCTTGCCCTCTGTTTTGCATTTCTGACATAGGCCATTACCACGGCGGTAAATTGCAATTCGCTCAGATTCACTAAATGCCCGCTTGTCATCCTTTCGGAGAATGTCAATTCCCTTGTCTTTGGCATACTCAAAAAACAATTGTCGAACGATCCTATCTCGGACTTCAATATTCCCTCTGGACTGCTGGCGATTATCGGAGAAATGAATGACATCCATATCCGTTTCCCCTTTGGCTCTCCAGCGAGTATGAAAGTCTACCACAAAGTTGTGAAATAGGAACATCTGTTCTTCTCCAAAAACATAATGCTTCCTCAGATGCCGCAGTAGCAGATAAACAGAGATAATAAAGTATTCCTTCCTCAGTTCCTGTATCTCAGAGCCATTTGAGTCTTCATCGTCAGCGAGCATCGGATCATCAATAAAGACTTTAGCTAAGGTCGTTAAATTGCTTAATACCTCTTTGGAATTCGGCCGTTTTTCAAACTCCATATTCCCAATACCATCTTCCTTCTTGTAACGGTCAATATATTCCATAACATTTTTGTTGTTGATGTCCGCAGGCCCGCCACTATCCTCTAAAATCAATAGGCGTGTCATTAACGCCAGATGCTGCATTCGATTGTTATTCATCTTGATGATATTAAAAAACGGATGCTTATCGGGATTCTGGTCAACCGGTTTATAATGATCAAAATCAAATGTGATGTCATCGGAGTATTTTACGATGAAGTTACGGCTGATGCTCGACAGTCGGGCGTGTGCAATTTCCATGAAATTGAGTGATTCTCCCTGTTGTAATCTCCAGAAGATATCTGAGGCGATCTCCTGATGTTTGGCATTGCGGGGGTTATCGATGTTTTTGATTACATCGGCACTGTATTTCAATGCCATATCTACATACTGCTGCATATCCACAGGCAATTCGGAAAAGGTTTTTCCGGGTAGCGTTTTATCCAAATCATTCAGGGTTTGGGGGAGTTTCAATTCTCCGGCATAAAACCGCTGAGCAGTAATAATCCGCTGCTGTCCGTCAATGACTTCCCGTACAATCGTCTTTTCATCAAGCCGAACTTCTCGCAGGACAATCTTGGGGATATAATACTGTCGGAAAAGACTGTCCATAAGAGCTTTTTGTTTGGCATCCGACCATACATTCTTCCTTTGATACGGAGGCCGGACGACATAGGCTTCCTTGTAATCGCGGAAATGCCTAAGAGGGATTTCTTGTGGCGTGGTAATGTATTCAGTAACGGGGCTAAACATAATCTTTTTCCTTTAAAATACTACGTTCATCAGAGCTTCCCCATTAAAACGGTACAAAGAAACTAAAGGGGTCAGACATTTTTCAGCAATTTTTCTCAATTTTCCTTTTTCGCCCTTTTCAAAGATTGATTTTTCTTCCGCAGCCCGTCGCAGTTGCGCTGGAAATTATACCCGCACAGCGATTTTTTATCAATTGTCATTCGTCCATCATAAATCGTAATTCGTCAGTCCTTTCCCCCCATTTTTCAATCTTCTTTTCCTTCCGCTTTTCAATAATCAATTATTACCCTGAAGGGTATAAATTTCAGATTTTCAATTTTCGTAACACTTTAGCCATCGCCATTTTACGCTGGATTCCCGCCTTCGCGGGAATGACAAAAAAAAGCGGGAATGACAGGCAATATCCGGCGCCTGGCTAAAGTGTTACCAATTTTCTTTGACAATTCCCGCTTCTTTATGCCGGTCATAAATAATTTGCGCCAATTGCTCAAGTTTCTCAAAATCTTCCGGCTTCGGCTGTCCCTTAGCCAGTACCGGCTCAAGGGTCTGAGCCTTAACATTTCCGAGCAGGCCGGCCAACTGCTCAACCATTTTGCCGCCCCAGCCATAAGAGCCTATCAGTCCGACAAACCTTGTCTTGGGCCGCAGGGCGTTCACCAGCACGGCGCAATAGGCGGCGGCGGGA
>JBGSSG010000228.1:0-3662 GCA_041737185.1 Anaerohalosphaeraceae bacterium | reverse complement strand
CGGCCGTTGGTGTTATTGCAAAAAGGAGCACAGGAGTTTGCGCAGGGCCGACTGACCCATAAACTCGATATCACCGGCAAAGGCGAAATTGCCGAGCTTGCCAAAACAATGAACACGATGGCCGAAGAGCTTGACCGCCGGATTCAATCCGCCGAGCGATACCGCAACGAACAGCAGGCCGTGTTGGTCGCAATGCAGGAAGGGCTGATTGCTTTTGATACCGCCGGCAAATGCCTGATGCTGAACGCTGCGGCGGCGAAAATGCTGCAACTCGACGCCGCCAATGCTCCGCGGCGTATGGTCGAGGAATTGATTCGCAATAGCGAACTGCTGCAATTTGTACAAAACGCCCTGCAATCCGACCAGCCGACGGAAAACGACCTACTGATTCTCGGCCCCGCACAACAGGAATTGTATATTCAGGTTCGTTCTTCGTCCCTGCTGGACAGCCAGGACAGGCAAATCGGCACCCTGATTGTACTCAATGATATTACTCACACCTACAAGCTTGAACAGGTCCGGCGGGATTTTGTCGCCAATGTCTCTCACGAACTGAAAACCCCCGTTACATCGATTCAAGGTTTTATTGAAACCCTGCAGGACGGCGCTATCAATAATCCAGAAGACGCAAAGCGGTTTTTGAACATCATCGCCCGGCAGACCGACCGTCTCAATTCTATCATTGAAGACCTGCTTCTGTTATCTGAACTGGAACAGCAGGGCGAAACTGTTCTGATACCCGCAGAAACATGCAATATACGCCGGATTTTAGCCGAGTCCGTCGAACTATGCCGACACAAAGCTGAGCAGCGAAATATCCAAATCGATATCGAATGTCTCGCGGATTTGCAGGTTAACGCCAATGCTCCGCTGCTGGAGCAGGCAGTGTTGAATCTGGCCGACAACGCCGTCAAATACAGCAACCCCGGCGGACAAGTTCATATCACCGCCAGCACCGAACAGAACCAACTTGTCATTCGGGTTCAGGATTTCGGATGCGGCATCGCCCCGGAACATCAGGAACGCATTTTTGAGCGGTTTTACCGCGTGGATAAGGCCCGCAGCCGGCAACTCGGCGGAACAGGCCTGGGGCTGGCTATTGTCAAGCATATCGCCCAGTACCACAAAGGCTCTATCAGCGTGCAAAGTACGCTCGGCAAAAGCAGTACGTTTATATTGAGTCTTCCATTGCGTTAATTTTTGTTTTTCCGCGGTTTGCCGAATTGCCACCCCTTTTTTTAATTTTTAGCCTGCTAATGCAATTCTCATTTTATCCACACACATTCCAAACACAACGCCTGTAGTCTGACCTCCGAAAAGAATACCTGTGCAAAATCGGTTTGCACGGGGACAGAGAAAAATTTTTTATGGAGGTACAAAATGACTGCAAGTAAAACACTAAGGATGGCAGCGGCAATTTTTCTGACGACGGCGGTCGGCTCGGCCTGGGCCGACGAAATCGCAGACCTGCGTCAGCAAATGGCGGAAATGCAGGCCAAACTAATCAAGCTGGAGCAGAATCAGACGACCCAGGAACAGAAAATAGCCGCAATCAAGCCCGGCGAAATGACCCTTCCGGAATCCCTCAAATGGGTCGAAAAGGTCAAATTCTACGGCGACTTCCGCTATCGGTATGAGGGCATTTCGTCCGAATCCGATGGCTCTGGAACTGACGACGTGAATCGTAACCGTCTTCGTGTTCGCCTGGGCCTGACGGCGCAGATCAACGATGAAATGAACTTTGATATGCGAATCGCCACCGGTAAAAGCACCGATCCGATATCCACCAACCAAACTACAGGCGACAGTTGGACCTATAAAGGAATCTGGCTGGATCGTGCCTATCTGACATGGAAACCCAGTTACGCAGACGGCCTGGCGGTATTGCTTGGTAAAATGGGAACGCCTTTCTATGCAGTCGGCAAAAACCAGCTCATCTGGGACTCGGACCTCAACCCTGAAGGTATCGCGGCTCAATATAACCTGAAAATGTCCGACAGCCTGAGTATGTTTGCCAATGCAGGCGCTTTCTATGTTCGTATGGAAGACAACGATACGGATCAGATCGCAATGTGGGGAGGCCAGATTGGTTTGACCAACAAATTTAACGACGATAACAAACTCACCGGCGGTATCGGCTATTATGATTACACGTCGATAAAGGACCGCAAAGTTCTTGCCACAACAACAAAAGATAATGGGAACAGTTCCTACAGCATAGGCAGTGACAAATATTATCGCTATGATTATAACCTGTTTGAGACCTTTGCCGAGTACGGCACCAAGGTTGGCAGTATGCCGGTTAGCGTCTATGGCGATTATGTTGTAAATACCGCCTCCAGCGTACAGGAAGACACCGGCTGGCTGGTCGGGACAACGCTGAACAAATGCAAAGACCCCGGCAGTTGGGAAATCAGCTATGACTACCGCGACATTGAGAAAGACGCGGTGGTCGGAGCCTTCAATGATTCCGACTTCGTCGGCGGCGGTACCAACGGTAAGGGTCATCGCTTCGGCCTTACTTACCAGCTTGCCAAGAATACCCAGGCCGGCATCACCTATTTTCTCGACAAAAAGGCCAATTCATCAGGCAAGATTGACGATAGTTACAATCGCCTTCAGGTTGACGTGATGGTCAAGTTCTGAAAAAATAGCAAATTGCTAACCGTGTCCTAACGATATGCTAACAATTCCATAGTATAAAATAAATAAAGGAAAGGATAACTCATGAAAACAGTGAGAAATAAATTTGGGATTTTTGCGGCAGTAATTCTGACAGCGGCGATGTTTGTCTCAACCGTGACGGCGGAGGAAAAACCGGCGATTGGTCTGGATGGCTCTACCACCGTCGGCCCCATCGGCGACGCCTTTGCTGAGGCGTTTATGAAGTCGCATAACTGTTCGATTACCGTCAAGAAAACCGGTTCCGGCGACGGCGTGGCGGCCCTGATTGACGGGCGGTGCGATATCGCAATGTCAAGCCGATTCCTTAAGCCTGAAGAATTCAAAACGGCTGTGGAAAAAGAAGTTTATCCGGTCGCCCACACTATTGCGATGGACGGCGTTTGCATTATCGTGCATCCGTCCAACCCTGTTAAGGAACTGACCGGCCGGCAGGTGTGCGACATTTATATGGGCAAAATCACCAACTGGAAAGACCTTGGCGGCCCGGATACCCCGATTGTCGCCATCAGCAGAGATACATCCAGCGGCACCTATGAAGTCTTCCACGAAAAAGTGATGAAAAAACAGAATATGGCCTCCGCTATTGAGTATGTAAACGCCAATCCGCAGGCCCATGCCCGCGTGAAAACCACTCCAGGCGCTATTGGGTATGTGGGTATTGGATTTCTCGACGCCAATGTAAAAGCCCTGAAGATAGACGGCGTTATGCCAACCAAACAAACCATTGCTCAGGGTACTTATCCGGTCAGCCGACCGTTATTCCTGTTCACCAACGGCTATCCGAAACTGGGCTCACTGGTACACGCCTTCTGCATCTTCTATCTGTCTGAAGAAGGGCAGTCCATCGTCGAGGCCAAGGGTTTTGTGCCGATGACAAATTATTAAACGACTCCTGTGAGGGGAGAAATTTTTTTGCGGAGTAAGAATGGCGGAAAGTTCCGTACCAATCTTAGGAAAACCGAAAACAGCAGCGGCCG
>JBGSSG010000204.1:0-6282 GCA_041737185.1 Anaerohalosphaeraceae bacterium | reverse complement strand
TATCACGAGTTGACGGCGATGGGCGAGCTTTTGGCGAATGTGCGGAATTACAATGTCGCTGTGCGGGAGTGGGCGGGCGAAGTGGTTTTCCTGCACAAGATAGTGCCGGGCGGTACGGACAAGAGCTATGGGATTTACGTTGCCAAGCTTGCGGGCCTGCCGGGCGAGATTATTCAGCGGAGCAGGGAAATTCTGACGGACCTTGAAAACACCTTCGCCAAAGAAGCCGCCGGCGAACATCTCTCCAGGCACAGAACGGCTGACGATGAGCAGTTGTTGTTTGTGCAAAAACACAAGTCCGTACTGGAAAAACTCAAAGGCCTGAACATCGACACTTTGACCCCCATCGAAGCCATTAACCTTCTGGCTGAGATACAGCAGGAGCTTGCGGCGGGCGAGTAAAAAATTATGTCTATCGCAATAATTCGGCCTTGGGGGGCGTCTATTACGGTAAAAACTTTTCGGAAAGGCAGTAAAATGAGGTATCGATATTTATTTGTTTGTGTGTTTGCGGTTTTAACTGCTGTTGTCAGGGCTGATGCGCCGCGGAATATTGTGGTAATCGGCTGGGACGCGGCGCAGAGGAATCATGTAAAGGAGATGATTGGGCGGGACGAGCTGCCCAATCTTGTTGCGCTTTGCAAGGAAGGGAAGTTAGTGGATATCGACGTTACCAGCGGCGCGACGGATACCAAGGCCGGCTGGACGCAGATTCTTACGGGCTATAGGTGTGAGGTGACCGGTGTTTACAACAACGGCCGTTATCAGCCGATACCGGAAGGGTATTCGGTGTTTGAGCGGTTAGAGAAGCATTTTGGGCCGGGGAATATCGATACTGTTGCGGTGATAGGCAAAAAGGCGCATGTGGATAATGATGCGCCTAAAAGGGTGGATTACGACAAATGGCAGGCCGGTGAGAAAAATCAGCAGACTATTAACAAAAAGGCCTCCGGCTTAGGTAATCTGCAGGGCGGGAAAATTGTCGAGGAAGACGGGAAGAAGTTTGTGGAGATTCCCGGCAAGCCGTGGTACAACGCAAGTCAGAAGATGGACTTGTTTGTCAATGGGCTGGTTGAAAATGAGAAGGTTGGTAATCGAGCGATGGAAGAACTGGAAAAACGGAAAGACAAACGGTTTTTCTTCTTTATTCATTTTGCTCAGCCCGACCATTCGGGTCATAAGTATGGAGAGAACTCGCAGGAATACACGGATGCGATAAAGGATGACGATGTCTGGACGGGCAAGATAGTCGGCAAGCTCAAAGAGCTTGGATTGTATGACAAGACGCTTGTTTATGTTGTTGTTGACCACGGTTTTGACGAGGGACAAAAGGGGCACAGATACGCACCGTATGTGTTTCTTGGCACGAATGACCCGAAGGTGAGCAGGGACGGGGACCGGATGGACATAGCGCCGACGATTTTGAAGCGGTTCGGGGTGGATTTGTCGAAGCTGGAGCCGAAGCTGGACGGCGTGCCTCTTGATGAAAAGGCAGAGCGGAAGATTGCTCCCGCTGAAAAGCCGGGCGATGCGTCCGCGGTTAAGGAAGAAAAGAAAGAGTCGGGCGAGGGTCAAAAGGTTCGGCGAAAACAAAAGAAGGCGGCATAAAGGATTTTTGGATTTTTCAGGGCCTGTCGGTGTAAGCCGGCGGGCCTTTTATTTTGGGGTTTTATTTGAGGATTTGGAGCAGGTTGATGTGGTCGTCCGTCCAGAGGGAGATTTTTGAGAGGTCGGCATAAGGCTGGCTTGCGCGGGATTTCAGCGTCGGCATATTGAGTATTTTTTCATTTCTACTCAGCAGAATCCAGTCCGCGGCCAGCGCCCCGGTTTGAGGGTTGTCATAGCTTTCAATCCACAGGCTCTTAAGGCCGAAATGCTGCGCCAGTTTCCATACTACAGACTGGAGGTCCAGGTGCATTGTGGAGATGTGCAGTGCCAGGACGCCGTCGGGGGCGATGTGTTTGAGGTAGATTTCGAACGCTTCTCTGGTGAGAAGATGTACGGGTACCGCGTCGGAACTGAAGGCGTCGATAACGAGGATGTCGTAATTTTGGGGTTTTTCTTTTTCCATAGACAGTCTGGCGTCGCCGAGGATAACGTCGATTTGCGCCTTGCTGTCAGCGAGATAGGTGAAGTATTTTCGGGCGAGGTGTTCGACCTGCGGATTGATTTCGTAAAAGCGATAGAGGTCGTTTTGTCCGGCATAACCGGCGAGGGTTCCGACGCCCAGTCCGACGATGCCTACGTTTCGGTTGTCTGTTTTTGGGAAATTATTGATAAGCAGTCCGATGCCGCTGTCGGGGCTGTAGTATGCGGTGGGCAGGAGTTTTTTTTGAGGGTTTTGGAATTGCAGGCCGTGGAAGGTTGTTCCGTGCTGAAGGAGCAGTTTGTGGTTTTGCGGGTCGGCGGGCGATTCTTCCCATACGGTCAGGACGCCGAAGAAGTTTCTGGTGTTTTCGATGGCGGTCTGGTTATGGGCGGTTTTTCTTCCCTGGAACAGGATGCCCGCGGCGCCGACGACCAGAAGGGCGCCGACCCAGATTTTGCGTCGTTTCTGTTGGGCCGGTGTGAAGTTCTGCTGTGCCAGCAGCGCTGCCGCTGCGCTTGCCAGCAGGCCAAGGTGCAGTTCGTGATATACGTTGAAGATTAAAGGCGCGACCACGGCCACAAACACGCCGCCCATGGCGCCTCCTGCCGAGACGGCCAGATAGAAGGCGGTGAGTTTTTGTGTTCCAGGCCGAAGGCGGTAGAGTTCGCCGTGGCAGACCATACAGCAGGCAAACAGCAGGATATTGTACACGGCGATAATTTGTACGATGTTCAGCGATTCTTCGAATGCCCGTGCCAGGATTGCGCCGATAATGGCGATGATAAACAGCGGTACAAAGACACCGCGTTTATACCAACGCTGATGGTCGAAGCATATAATAAACGAGA
This sequence comes from Anaerohalosphaeraceae bacterium, assembly GCA_041737185.1. GTDB lineage: Bacteria > Planctomycetota > Phycisphaerae > Sedimentisphaerales > Anaerohalosphaeraceae > JBGSSG01. The sequence goes on along the minus strand of JBGSSG010000204.1, from coordinate 3,345 downwards.
GAAGGTAAAGAGCAAGGGGCAGTATCCACAGGAATGGTATGACGGCGATGTCCTGGGTTGTTTTGTTTGTAACCGCAAGAAGCTCGACGGAGGCGCAGAACGGCAGGAAAAGCCATAGAATCCGGTGTTTCCGCCCGGAGGCGTCGGTACGGCTGTTTTGTTTTTTGGCGGGGGGTGAGATTTTTTTCCAGCCTGCAATAACACAGAGAAGGCACATCAGGGCAAAGACAACAAGAGCGCCTGCCCAGAACCGCGCGATGTTTTGCAGGGACATTAAAGGCTCGAATACAAAGGGGAAACTGGCCAGGGCAAGCAGTGAGCCTGCGTTGCTTACAGAGTAGAGTCTCCAGACGGTTTTTTCCGGTAAGGCGCGGGCGAACCAGGCTGAAAGAAGCGGGCCTGTGGCGGAGAGCGTAAAGTACGGCAGGCCTACAGAGAGCGAGCAGATAAGAAGGATTTGAAGGACAGGGATTGTGTTGCCTGCGGGTTTAAGTGATGATGTGGGAATGATTGGCAGGGCGAGCATTGCGGCCAGGAGCAGCAACAGATGCACAAAGTATTGTCCTTTGGCCGGCAGGAATCGTACGGACAGATGGGCGTAGGCGTAGCCTGCCAGCAGGAAAATTTGGAAGAAGAGAATGCAGGCCGTCCAGACATCGGGCGTTCCGCCGAACCAGGGCAGGAGAAATCTGCCGATTAGAGGCTGTACCTGGAAGAGCAGAAAAGCGCTTGTAAAGACTGCCGCGGCGAACAGAGGTACTGCGGGTACGGGATTATTTTTATTTATTCCGGCCATAACAGGCCCGTAAGGATAGCGTCAAAGGCATAAAATGGCAACGGGGATTCTTCGGGGAGCGGAAAGCCAAACGTACACCAACCTATTTTCGATACGTCTTTATGATATCATTAATGTGTTTGAGCATAATGGAATAAGCAGGCGTTACCATTTCACCGTGGTTAAAGCCCTGGATTTCATAAAGAAAGGTTTTTTGGTGTCCGGCGATTTTCATCATTCGCATAAGATAGGCGTTTTCCTCGTACCTTCCGAGCAATTCTAAATTCCTGTCGCCGGTTATCAAAACAAGCACAGGGGCGTCCGGTCTGACGTGAAACAGCGGCGCGAATTCATCGACAACGGGCCGTTTGTCGGGTATTCCTCGTTCCTGCCGGATTGTAAAATGGGTGATGGCCTGACCGCTGATGGGTATAAGTCCGGCGATTTTGTCGGCGTCAATGCCATATACAGCGAGCCACTTTTTATCCAGGCCTACCATACAGGTCAAATAGCCGCCGGCGGAGTGTCCGGAAACGAAAATCAGGTTTGGATCGCCGCTGTATTTACGGATATTTTTAAATGTCCACGCGACCGCTGCGGCAGCGTCGTCTATATAAGCCGGGCAGACGACTTTTGGAGATAAACGATAATCAACGGCGACCACGGCGATATTTTGATCCTTAAGCTGTTCGGGGATAAATCGCTCTCCTTCTGTGAGGCCTCCTCCGTGAAACCAGACTACGGTGGCAAAATTCGATTGCTTTGACGGATAATATATATCCAGTCGGCATCGTTCTTCGATATATTCATCCGTATCCAAAAGAGATTTTTCACGATAAGCGATGTCCTGTTGTATTTTGCAGGCAGGCGATGCTTTGGTCTCCTTCTCACGGGAAGGTGTATTTGCGAAACTCCAGGGCGCTGCGAATAGTATGCAGATTATGGTAAAGTGTCGTTTCATAACTGTTTCCTTGCTGCAAATGCGATTTTTGCCGGCATTGCCGATTTGCACGGCGGAAGGTTTTTTCTTTGTACGATGTCGGTAATTTTGCATAACTTGACCCGAACTTTCAAGGATTTTTTCTTGCAAAGCCGGAATGGGAAAGGAACATCATATCCCCCTGATGCGGATAAGGTGTATGACAATCAAAAGGTATCGCCGGATGAAAAAGCTATGGGCAGGGGCGGGGTAATGTCTTGTAATCCCCGGATTTTGCTGTAAAATGGCCAGCCTGTTTTTTATTCATTGAGAAGGGAACGGCGGATGGCCAAGATAACGAAGCTTGAGGATATAGTAGCCTTGTGCAAGAGGCGTGGGTTTATATACCAGTCCAGCGAGATATACGGCGGGCTTGCCAGTTGTTATGACTACGGCCCGCTGGGGGCGGAATTGAAACGGAATGTCCGCAACGCCTGGTGGAAGTCTGTGGTGCAGATGCGGGAAGACGTGGTCGGTCTGGACTGTTCGATACTGATGCATCCTATGGTCTGGAAGGCGTCGGGACACGCGGACAAGTTTGCCGACCTTGTTACGGTGTGCAAAAAGTGCAACACACGGTCGCGTGTTGACCATCTTAAGGACAAGGCTGGTTTAGAGCAGGAGCATGCCGAGCATGTTTCAATAGAGGCGGTGGCGGCGCAGGAGCACGATTTGGCGCACAAGGTCTGCCCTTCGTGCGGGGCGACGGGTCAGTTCAGCAAGCCGATGGCTTTTAAACTGATGTTCGAGACGCAGATGGGAGCCAATGTCGATGACACGATGACGATGTGGCTTCGGCCCGAAACGGCGCAGGGGATTTTCACGAATTTCCGCAACGTGCTGGATTCGACGCGTGTGAAGGTTCCGTTCGGGATTGCCCAGATTGGCAAGAGTTTCCGCAACGAGGTAACAACCAAGGCATTTATATTCCGGACGCGCGAGTTTGAGCAGGCGGAGCTTGAGTTTTTCTGCAAGCCCGGGACGGATGAGCAGTGGTACGAGCACTGGAGAGGGCAGCGTTTTGACTGGTATCTGGGGCTTGGGATAAAGAAGGAAAATCTTCGTTTCAGGGAGCACGCGGCCGATGAGCTTGCGCATTACGCCAAGGCGTGCGTGGATATTGAGTATTTGTTTCCGTTCGGTTCTGGGGACTGGCAGGAGCTTGAGGGGATAGCCAACAGGCAGGATTTTGATTTGCGTCAGCACCAGCGGGGTATGCGGACGATGAATGACTGGTACGAGAAGCGGGATGTTTCAAAGCTGGAGCTTAAGGGGGAGTCGGAGGATTGGATTAAGGGGCCGTTGTCGTATTTTGACGACGAGAGCAAGGAACGTTTTGTGCCGTATGTGATAGAGCCTTCGGCGGGGATTGACAGGAGTTGTCTTGCGTTTCTTGTAGATGCGTATGACGAGGACGAGATAAACGGCGAGCAGAGGAATGTGCTGCGGTTTCATCCGGCGATTGCACCGGTCAAAGCCGGTGTGTTTCCTCTGGTGAAAAAGGATGGTATGCCGGAGGTTGCGCGGAAAATTTACAAGGATTTGAACGGTTGTTTTGCCTGTTTTTATGATGAGAAGGGGGCGATAGGCA
>JBGSSG010000245.1:0-3016 GCA_041737185.1 Anaerohalosphaeraceae bacterium | reverse complement strand
GCCGGGGCGATGAACCGGCAGGACCCGAACGGCTCGGACCTGCGCGCCAGGGACAGACGGAGATGCGCCCGCTGCCCGGTCCGGAACCCGTCAGCCCCGCAGTACCAATGTCCGGACAGGATGGGCCGCGAGCCGGGCACTGGAAGGAGCGACTTGAAAAAATGCACAACGAGTTTATCGCCTGGCTGGAAAAAAACTATCCTGACAAGGCAAAGGAACTCAAGGAACTTCGTGAACGCGACCCGGATGGCTATGTCGTCAAAATCGGCGAGGCGATGCGGCGATATGAACCCATTATGCGCGCACAGAAAACCGACCCTAAGCTGGCCGAAATTATGACCAAAGACCTCGAACTTCAGACACAGAGGGATAAAATTCTGCAGGAGCTGCGCTTCGCCAAAGACCCGCAGCGCAAGGGACTTATAAAGGAACTCAAAGAGGTGCTCAACCGGCGGTTCGACGTGATTATGGCCCAAAAACAGATACAGTACGACCAACTCCTTGCCAGACTGGAAAAACTCAAAGCCGAAGTCGGCAAACGTGAAAACGAACTGGGGAAACTCAAGGTCAACAAGGACAAGGCCGTAGAAGAACACCTGCAGGAACTTATAAACCAGACTGAAAAAATCAAGTGGGATTGATTTAAGAACACAAGAACACAGGAACGCAGAATTAAGGGACTGGCGGGCTAAAGGGCTGCCGCGGTGAAACTGCGAATTATCAATTCTGGCTGTTATTGACGGTTTGCCGCTGTTCCCTGCGTGTCGCTTCGCGAAGGATTTCCTTCTCATTTGAGGAAAGACTCTGTATTCCGGAACGGTTGATCTTTTCGAGGATTGTGTCCACCTCGCGCTGGAAATTTCGCTGCTGTTCGATTTTTTTCTGCCAGCGGCCCTGATGCGATTTTAGACGCCTATCGGTAAGGAGGGGTTTTGCGTATATGTACGCCAATCCGAACGCAATGCCGGCAAGATGAGCCGCCTGGCCGCCCGGATTGGTCCCGGAAACAAACTGCACAAGACTCACTATAACAGCCAGTATGACCGCGCCTCGCAATGTCATAGGGATAAAACCAAGCATATAAACTGTGGCGCGGGGATAAAGCACCGCTGTCGCCGCCATAATCCCATAGACAGCGCCGGACGCCCCCACCATAGGCAGCGGATTCAAAACGTCCGCTAAAACCAAAATGGTATAAACTACCCCCCCGGCGGCCCCTGCGAGCAGGTAAAATTTCACAAACCCGCGTGTGCCCCATTGTCTTTCCAGCAGCGGGCCGAAAAAGTACAGCATCAGCATATTGAAGAAGATATGGAAAAAATACGCGTGAAGAAACTGATAGCTGACCAGCCGCCAGAGTTGGACAGCCATTAACGGCGTGCCGGGGAAAACACTAAACCAGTTAAACAGAAAATTACCGACCATCAAAGAAAGAACAAATACGGCGCAGTTGACGATAAGAATCCACTTTACCGCGGACGTGACGGGCGGCAGTGTAATCTGTACGCCCGGGGCGGAATCATAAGAATCCTTAATATAATCTCTGTCATAGATTCCCATAACCTGTACTAACTTTCCTTTTCAATGAAGGTTTATCTGATATACTATCGTACAAAACCGTGTGTTCAACCTTAAAATACGCAAAATATGGAACTGAACGAGTTTCTCAAAAATGAACTGGCAGGGATAAAGGCCCAATCGCTGTATCGAAGCCTGCGATGCGTAGAGAGTATGCAGGGGCCGGTTGTGCGATTTGAAGACGGGCGCGACAGGACGCTTTTTTGCAGCAACAACTACCTGAATCTTGCCGGCGATGGCAGGATAGCCGAGGCGGTCATTGCCGCCGTGCGCCAATGGGGCTGGGGGGCCGCGGCCTCAAGGCTGATAAGCGGTACAATGGGCCCGCACGCGGAGCTTGAACGAAGGTTCGCAGCGTTTTTCAGAAAAGAGTCGGCCCTGTTTTTTCCCTCCGGATGGTGCGCCAACGAGGCGATTCTTACCGCTCTGCCGCAAAAGGGCGACCTTGTCCTGATTGACAGGATGGACCACGCATCGATTATCGACGCCCTCCGAAAAGGCGCAGCGGCGTTTCACACATACCGGCGCGACCGCCTTGAAAGAGCCGAAAAATTTCTTGCCGATGGGTCTTTCAATCGCAAATTAATCGTAACCGAAAGCGTCTTTTCAATGGACGGCGATACCGCTGATTTGGCTGCGCTGGTCGAACTGAAAAAACGCTGCAACGCCGTGCTTATTGTTGATGAGGCCCACTCGGCAGGCTGCATCGGTCCGCGCGGGGCCGGCCTTGCCGAACAGCAGGGACTGCTCGATGATGTTGATATAATTGTTGCGCCCCTCGGCAAGGCGTTCGCGTCGGGCGGGGCTGTTGCGGCGGCTTCAAAAACGATAATCGATTATCTTGTCAATACTGCCCGTCCGTTTATTTATACCACCGCCCCTTCGCCGGTGGTCTGTGCAGCGGCCATCGCGGCTCTTGAGATTGTGCAGACAGAACCCTGGCGGCGCGATAAACTGCGCGAAAACGCCGAGTACCTGTTAAAAAGGTTCAGGGATATGGGGCTTGATACCGGCCAAAGCACGACGCATATCATTCCGGTTATTCTGGGTTCTGCGGAAAAAACCGTTAAAACCGCTGAGGCGCTTTTCGAGAAAGGTTTTTACGTATGTGCCATTCGCCCACCTACCGTACCCAAAGACGCCGCCAGACTGCGGGTAAGCGTCCAGTGCGGCCATACAAAAGAACAGCTTGACGGCCTGTGCAGCGCTATCGGGGATGTTTTGGAAGCCGGTTGATTTGTGATGGACGTTTCTGCAAACCAAACCAGACTGTCAGGACAATTCCAAGGGCTATCATATACAGGCATAAATTCTGCGAGACGGTGCCGCCCTTGTATAAAATCCACCAGGCGGATTCAAACGGGCTGTCGTCGCGCAGGGTTTCGATGAAGAATCGGACAACGCCATAAGCAATCAGCAATACCGAAGTTATAAGGCC
>JBGSSG010000235.1:0-8863 GCA_041737185.1 Anaerohalosphaeraceae bacterium | reverse complement strand
TTTTTTTTACAGCAAGCCCACGGCTCAACTCCGCTCTTTCGGCAAAGGCTTGTCTGGCCGCCCAAACTATGAAAACACCGGTAAAGTCCTATAAAACCAAAAATCTACAGCACAACGGGCAAAATATCCAGAAATCTCTATCATAGAGACCCTGAAAAGTGCCGATAAGAAATATATGAGATAGTGTTTCTGAATAAAGAAACATAGCAGGAGAATCTATTATGAAATGTTTAGTCAATAAATGGCACGTCTTTTTGTCGTTTTGTGTCTTCGCGCTTCTGCCGGGAATCTCCGCGGGGCAAAACGAAGCCAATCCGGACAACCTCTTCGAGATGTCGCTCGAAGAATTAATGAATGTGCCTATTGTTTCGGCTTCTCGAATACCGACCAAATCGAGGTATCTGTCCGCTCCCGTAACGGTGATTACCGCTGAGGATATTCATTACAGCGGCGCGACGAGCATCCCGGAGATATTGCAGTTTGCCCCCGGCGTGGATGTTCGCAGATTAGACCGGCAGCGGTATATTGTGGGCGTGCGCGGATTGTTTGGGATGTATTCAGACCGCACGCTGGTGCTGATTGACGGCCGGCCTGCGACGGACCCCGTCTTTTCAACGACACACTGGGAAAATCTGCCGGTGCTGATGGAAGATATTGAACGGATTGAAATCGTTCGCGGCCCCGGCGGGGCGGCCTGGGGGGCCAACGCCTTTAGCGGCGTGATTAACATCATTACCAAAAAACCCGATAAATGTCAGGGCGGGCTTATTTCCACGACGGTCAATGAATTCGGCGACACCTTTACTCATCTGCGCTACGGCCAGACCCATGGCAAATGGAGTTATAAGGTTTCCGCCGGCTATGAGGATATGGAAGACTCCGACGCGGCCGGGGCAGGCAGGTATATTTCAGGAGAGCCTGCGCTGGATTTCCTGACGGGCGTTAACGGTTATCAGGCGCGGGACTGGGGCCGGTTCTGGAAATCCGACGTTCAGGCAGAGTACCGCGCAAACGACCAGACCCGCTGGAGTTTCGGGATAGCGCATTCTTCCGGCCAGGAAGGAGACTTTGAATTGATAGGCGTTTTCCCCCGGCGGGATTTTCTGACCGAATACACCCGTATGTTCGCCCGGATGGACCATCAGTTTGACGAGGACACCAGCGCTTATATCCAATGGTTCGGGGATTATTTTATAAGCCATCGAAGGTCGATGATTGAGCGGGTGGCTTATATGCATAACGATATTGAGGGTCAAATCACCTTCAAACCCGCGGATGATCACACGGCGTCTGTCGGCGGCAATGTTCGCTGGGACCGGATGTCCACGCATAATAACTCGCTGACAAACGAGATGATTCTTGACAGAGACCAGTATGATGAATACTGGACGGGACTGTTTCTGATTGATAGATGGGAGGCAACCGAACGACTGACTTTGGAGGGACAGGGACGCTTGGACCATTACAGCGCGACAACGACCGACTGGTCGGCTCGATTGATGGCATTATATGCTCTCGACGAAAAACAGGATCACGTACTCCGTGTCGGTTTTGCACGGGCATTCCGTTCGCCAAACGTCGGACTCCGACGAACCTCTTTCAGTTATTTGTCAGGGTTCTTTACCAGTCCTGCTACGAACACCGACATGGATAACGAGGGAACATATTCGCTCGAAGCCGGGTACGCCGGCCGACTGGCGGAAAACCTGTCGTTGAACATCGATACCTACTATCAGCGTATGGAACGACTAATCGGCTATACCATGGCCCTTGTCGGCCCAGCCTCGCAAACAACCTTTAAGAATATAGACGGAGCTAACAGCTATGGCGCGGAAACATCGCTTACCTGGCGGCACAAGGCAGGACAAATAACCGGATGGTATGCCTATAACGGCTTTGCCACAGATGAGCTTGGACAGATTACACGGTCATTTCAGCCGGCGGCGCACAAGGCAGGGCTGGGCGGCAGATGGATTCTGGATAAGGACTGGACGTTCAACACCAATTATGTATTTCAAAACAGTATTTCTTCGACGTACGAAGCGAACTTAAAGAATCCGAAGAGTTTTAACAGGCTGGATTTGACGCTTAGCCGAAAATTCGCCAAAGGGACAGGCGAACTGATGTTCGGCGTCTCCGATGTGCTCAACGAAACGGGCGATCCGGTTTATGACAGCGGCTTCTTGACGGCATTGGAAACGCCGGGCCGGACATTCTTTGTCAGAGCCCAGTACCAATTTTAAGCTCAACTAAAGCCGCTCGGAATGACAGACGCCGGACGGCTTTTTTTATTTCGATTCAGCAACCAGCGTCTGCGGCTCGACAAGCTCCTGCTGTCCGGTAGCCATATCCTTTACCACAAGCCGGTTCTGCTCGATAAGTTCCCGGCCCAGAATTATGGTTTTGGCGGCATTTGACGCCGCGGCCTGTTTTAGCTGTTTGCCAAGCGCCGCGGGCTTGTAGGCAAACTCACAGCTAAAGCCGGCAAGACGCAGTTTTGCCGCAAACTCAACGGCCTTATCCGCAAGAGCAGGTTCGGCCACCGCGATAAAATAGTCCGGCTTTTTTGAATGAAGGCTGTCGTCTTTAAGCAAGCCCCTTTCGCGCAGAAGTATCTCAAGGACGCAATCGCCCATCCCCATCCCCGTTGCCGGCACAGCAGGGCCGCCGAAATCCTTTAAAAGATTGTCGTACCGCCCGCCCCCGCATATCGCACGGAGGTCCCCGCACGCATCGTGTATCTCAAAAACCATACCCGTATAGTAAGCAAGCCCGCGGACTATGCCCATATCGAACCGGCAGAAATCCCCAACCCCCATTCGCCCAAGAATCTCAAACAGGCTGTTCAACTCATCAAGAGCCGCCTGCGCCTGCGAATCAAGTTTTACGAGGGAATTTATTTCGTCCGTACCGGCAAGGGCCATCAGCTTTAGAATTGTCCCGACAGCGCCGCTGTCCTCTACCTGAGCGCGGAGCATTTCTTCAAACGCTTCCTTGGGGATTTTGGCCTTTTTGTCAAGAACCGGATACAGAACGTCAAGCTTGTCTTCGGCAATTCCGATGTTTTTCAGAAGAGCGGCAAGGAGTTTTCGGCTTGAGATTTTGGCGGTTATGTCCTTTTGCGTAAGGCCTGCACTGCGAAGATAATCGAGGGAACAGAAAATAATCTCGGCATCGGCCAGTATGTCGTCAGAGCCGATGACGTCTATATTCCACTGGAAAAATTCACGCAGCCTGCCCTTTTGCGGACGTTCGGCGCGGCAGAGTCTCGGTACGGAAAACCATTTAATCGGCCTGGGCAAAGAGTTTATCTGCTGATTGACCATACGCGCCAGCGTCGGCGTTATTTCAGGCCGGACGGCAAGTTCTCTGCCGCCGCGGTCTGTAAGGTGAAAAAGCTGCTCGACAATCTCATCGCCGCTTTTGACCTGATACATCTGCAGGTACTCTAAAATCGGCCCGTCGAACTCCTCAAAGCCGCTTCGGCGAGAGGCGGCCTTCCAGCCATCGACAATAAAATTCCGCACCGCCATTTGCTGCGGGTAAAAATCTCGCGTACCCCTGACCGGCTGGATTTTCATTTTGTCTTCTTTCGTCCGGGTTTTTTTGCTCTGCGGTCAGAGGCCTTCAGCTTGTCGAAAATCTTCGGGCCGAACTTTGTTCGCATATATTCTTCCATCTGCCTGTCGTCGGCAAAGCTAAGCGAGTGGTCGTATTCGTCGCCGGCCAGGTCGCAGTCGTCGGTTTTGTACTTTCTGCAAATCTTCGGCCGCATCTGGTAATTGTCGCAGCGATGCTGCTGCGAAAGATACCGGCAATTGTTCTTGATATTCAGATACCAGTCCCCCTTTTCCACAAACACCGATACGTCATTGTGGCTCAGATACCAGCGTATATCGTCATAGTCGCCCCAGTCTTCGGGCGTCTCTATCGGCAGGGCAAAATACCGGCAGCACAGCCCCGTACACTTATGACACATTTGCAGTGCTTTTGTTTTCTTCGACACGTTCGACCCTTTTGCTCAAAATAATAAACCGCTGCGTACCAAAAGCGGCTATTATAATGCTTTAGCCGATTGCGTCAAAGGGTAAAAAGGATTGCGGCACGCCTCATAAATCCGCTATGTCCATATTCCGCGCCGCGGCGGTTTCGTCAAGTCTGCCCACAGGCGTGCTTATCGGCGCTGCCTTAATGCTGTCCGGGTCGGTTTCGGCCTTTTTGGCAATCTCAATCATCGCCTCTATAAACGCATCCATCGTCTCTTTGCTTTCGCACTCGGTCGGCTCTATCATCAGCGACTCCTTTACAATCGAAGGAAAATACATCGTCGGCGGATGAAAACCCATATCGATAAGGGCCTTGGCGATATCAAGGGCGTGAATGCCGTGTTCGGCCTGCCGGGATGCGCTTAAGACACATTCGTGCTTGCAAATCTGCGGATACGGCAGGTCATAATAAGCCTTCAGCTTTTCCTTGATATAGTTAGCGTTGAGCACCGCGTTTTCGCTGACCCGTTCAAGACCTTCTCTTCCGAGCATAAGGATATAAATGTAGGCTTTAAGTATCACGGCGAAGTTGCCGTAAAACGGCGCGATATAGCCGATGGATTTTGGCCGGTCATATTCCAGCGCGAACGTGCCGTCCTGGCGTTTTACCACAACCGAGACCGGCAGATAGGGCAGGAGTTTTTCACATACGCCCACAGGCCCTGCGCCCGGGCCGCCCCCGCCGTGCGGCGTGCCGAACGTCTTGTGCAGGTTAAGATGAACGATGTCAAAACCGATATCCCCCGGCCGAACGCGCCCCGCTATCGCGTTCAGATTCGCCCCGTCGTAATACGCCAGCCCGTCAACGCCGTGAACAAGTTCGCATATCTGTTTTACCCACGGATTAAAAAGCCCGAGCGTGTTCGGACAGGTGAGCATTACCCCGGCCACTTCGTCCGTGAGCATTTTTCCGAGAGCCTCAATGCTCATCAGGCCGCTGGTGTCGCTGGGCACGGTGCGTACCGTATAGCCGGCAATGGCTGCGCTTGCCGGATTCGTTCCGTGCGCGCTGTCGGGGATAAGGACGGTTGTTTTTTTGCCGCCCCTGTCCCGATGATATGCTGCCATCATCATAATGCCGGTAAGCTCGCCGTGCGCCCCTGCCATCGGCTGCATCGTAAAGGCGGCCATTCCGCAAATTTCGCGCAGCATAAGGTCCATCTCATACAGCACCTGCAATGCGCCCTGCGTGAGCATTCCCCCCAGGCGAAGCTGAGGCAGCAGCGGATGCAGATGCGCAAACCCCGGATATCTCGCTATACGCTCGCACACCTTTGGGTTGTACTTCATCGTGCAGGAGCCGAGCGGATAAAAATGCGTATCGACGCCGAAATTCAGCCGCGATAGAGCCGTATAGTGCCGCACCACGTCAAGCTCGCTCAATTCCGGCAGCGCCGCAGGCCTTTCCCGAAGTAAATCATCTCGCAAATGAATCCCCGTCGGCACATCGCTTTTTGTAATCCGCAGGCCCATTCGCCCCGCAACACTTTTTTCAAATACAAGTTTCATAACACCGCCTCAAGTTCCTCGGCCAGTTTGCCAATCTGCTGTTTGGTGCGCTTCTCCGTCACGGCAATCAGCAGTGAATTTTCCATTCCCTTATAATAACGGCTAAGCGGAAACCCCGCCGCAAAACCCTTTTCGATGAGTCTGCCGACAACCTCTGCCGCATCGCCGGGTACGTCCAGCACCATTTCATTGAAAAACCATTTGGACTTAAAATGCGGCACAACGCCCGGTATCGCTGTGAGCCTCTGGTACGCATAACTTGCCTTGTCGGCGCAGAGCTGCGCCGTCTGCCGCAGACCTTCTTTGCCCAGCAGGCTAAGATACACCGTCGCGGTAAGCGCGCACAGGGCCTCATTTGAGCAGATATTGGAGGTAGCCTTTTCGCGCCGAATGTGCTGCTCACGGGTCTGAAGCGTAAGCGTAAATCCGCACCGACCCTGCTTATCCGTCGTCCTGCCCACAATCCTGCCGGGCATTTGCCTTACATATTTTTTTCGCGTGGCCATAAAACCCAGATACGGGCCGCCGAAAGACATCGGCATCCCGAGACTCTGCCCTTCGCCGGTTACAATATCGGCTCCCATCGCGCCAGGCGTTTTTAATATCCCCAGCGAAATCGGATAACACGAAACAATCAGCAGCGCCCCTTTCTCGTGCGCCGCCGCCGCAAGGTCGGTAAAATCGTCGATGCACCCGAAAAAATTCGGGTTCGCCACAAGCACCGCCGCGGTCTTGTCGTCAAGGGCTTTAAGAATCGTCTGCCGGTTTGCAAGCCCGTCAGCGTTGTTTGTCTCGACCATCTCTATCCGCAGATTCCGCGTATAGGAATGAATCATCACGCGGTAAATCGGATTGACCGAGTCGTCCATTACCACCTTGTTGCGGCCCGTTATCCGCAAAGCCATCATCATTGCCTCGTACAGGGCCGTACCGCCGTCATACATCGAAGCGTTGGCGGCCTCCATCTCCGTCAGCCGGCATATCATCGACTGAAACTCGAATATCGCCTGCAAAGTCCCCTGCGAACATTCAGGCTGATAAGGCGTATAGGCGGTATAAAATTCCCCCCTGCCGACAAGTTCCGGCACGGCAGCCGGTATAAAATGGTCATAGAAACCGCCGCCCAGAAAAAGCGTCAGGTTAACGTAGTTTTTGCCAGCAAGCTCGGCCAGATGACCGCGAACCTGCTGCTCGCTCATCGGCTCAGGCAGATTCAATCCCTTACAGAACAATTCACGCGGTATGTCCATAAACAAATCATCCGCGCTTAACCCGATTTCCGCCAGCATCTCTTTGCGCTGCTCGTCAGTATTTGAAATAAACGGCATAAAAAAAATTCTCCTGCCCGCCAAGTGATTGCCGATGTTTGAAAAAACGCATCTTATGCCTCGGTTTCGAGAAACTTCTGATAGGCCTCGGCGGTCATCAGGCCTTCGTACTGGGACGGATTGGACGGTTCAATCCTTATAAGCCAGCCCCTGCCGTAGGCGTCGGTCTTGAGAATGTCAGGATTATTCGGCACATCCGAATTTACCGCCGTCACTTTACCGCTTACCGGGGCATACATATCCGAGGCCGTCTTGACAGATTCCACAACGCCGAAAGACTCGCCCCTGACAAGCTCCCTGCCGACCTCGGGCAGTTCCATATAGACGATATCTCCGAGCTGGTCGATTGCGTACTTGCTAAGGCCCACGCTCACCGAGCCGCCCTGTTCGAGCCTTGCCCACTCGTGCGTTTCGAGATATCTTGCTTTCTTATCCAGCATTTTCATTACTCCCTTTTGAACTCTCTTAATCCAGCTCCGGCCGGGCCGTGTCGCCGCAAATTTTCAGATTTGACCCGACCGCAAGGGCGTTTATCATTCGTCCGCGCACCGACATCTGAATCTGTTCGCCGATTTTAACCTGGCTGTCGAGCATCGCCAGCCCGATTGCCCTCTGGCCGAATTCTTCACCCGAACCGTCCTGGCCTTTCCAGTAAGGCACCATCGTACCGCTGGTTACATAGCCGACCTTTATGCCGTCCTTAAAAATATCCGTCCCCGCCCTGGCGATACCCTGCCCTGTCAGCCGAACCGGCAATACCCGCCTGAACATAACGCCAGGATTCGAAAAGTCCCGTTTTTTTATCCGCTCCATGTCCTCGCTTTGGCGTACAATCGCAGCCCGGCCGACAAAATCCCTTCTCCCGTCCGCAAGAGCCACGCCAAACCGCGCCTTCGGAGCAGCCAGTATCGGTATCTGCCCGTTGTGCAAATCAGCGCCGTACTCGTGTCCGTACAAAGGCAATCCCGCCTCAAGCCGCAGCGTATCCCGCGCGCCAAGCCCGACAGGCTGTGCGCCTGCTTTACACAGCGTCCGCCAAAGGTCAACCGCCTTATTTGCCGGCACAAATAACTCAAATCCAACCGGCTCGCCCGTATAGCCCGTCCGTGCAGCCCTTACCGCAGCGCCGCACAGCCGAATCAGCCCGTGGTTTCCACGCCCGCCTTTGACGGGAAACCCATCTTCGGCAAGCTTGAGAAGAATCGACTCGGACCGCCTGCCCTGCAGGGCTATCATCGACAACTCCCGGCTGACATCGCGAATCAACACATCGCCAAACGCCATTTTGAGTGCGGTTAGATGTTCAAAATCCTTTTGGCTGTTTGATGCGTTGACAACCAGCATAAACAAATCATCCTTGAGCCGATACAGCCAGGCGTCGTCTATCTCCCCACCGTCCTGGTCGGCAAGGATTGTGTAATGGCTTTGTCCCGCCAACAGCGACGCCGCGTCGTTTGTAAGTGCATATCGCAAAAAAGATAATGCCCCAGCGCCGCTGATTTCAAAACGCCCCATATGGCACACATCGAAAAGCCCGGCAGTTCGCCGCACAGCCAAGTGCTCTGCGATGATTCCGCCGGCGTACTGAATCGGCATCAGCCAGCCGGCAAACTCAACCATTCGCCCGTCCGCCGCCCTGTGTTCCGCCTCAAGCGGCGTAGCTTTAATCAATCTTTCTGCTGCTGCCTTTTCCATTTAATCCCGAACGCATTAACAAAATTTTCGGCTGCTTTTCCCCACACAGCCGGATTTCGGAGTTTTTATTGAAAATACAACATATAGCTTATAACCGGCCAAGACTTTACCATATCTTGAAAGACCATTCAATGCAAATATCCCTTTTTTGCTGCAATAATTTTTCAAAACAGCAAAATAATGCCATTTGCGTCCCCACTCTCGGACTGAATCGTCCTTGTCCGTCAACGGGAAAAAACTCTTATCAGGCTCTCGACCCTCATCATCAAAACATGCTTTACGCAT
>JBGSSG010000086.1:0-4458 GCA_041737185.1 Anaerohalosphaeraceae bacterium | reverse complement strand
CCGTTGCTGCCGCCGTATGGTCGATTAATTTTGACGAAATACAATCAAAGTGGTGGGGCTGCACCGGCTGGCAGGAAAACCGGAAAACAACAAGTCTATTGATAATAAGAACTTACAAAAAAACAGGTTCTGTCGGATAGCAGGTCTTAAAATTCCCCCAAACCTTACCGCTGCCGGAACGTATAAATATCAGAAACCAGTACCCCTCCTGAAAACCAGGTTTAAGATAAGCCTGGCCCATAAAGCGGCGGTTATCCTCCTTTCCGCCGCTTCCTTTTTTGCCGACGACTCCGGTTCATAGGATTGGGTTTGTTTGTGTCAGCGGACAGCGTACAGAATTAAGAATACAGAACACAGGACATAGCTGCCGGCTTCCAGCGAGGGAAGGGGCGTTTAAAATGATTATTATCTTCTATCCGTGTTTTTTGGCCATACGCAACATCTTTAAAATTTCAAACCATAAAATGCCAAGAATTCCGGCTCCAAGAGAAAGTAAGCAATCCATCATTGAGAGCGATTGAAAATGAAATTGATTGCTGAGTACCGGCACATTCAACACTAATGCTAATGTCGCCAATGCACCTCCTGCAACCCACCACAAAGCTGGATTTGGCTCTTTGAGCATGGACGGGATTGTGCGAGTCCAGGAGCGATTTGTCAGAATCAAACAAACATTGGCCACGACAAGAGCTGAAAATATAAGAGCCCGGTTTGAATTCTCCTGACGGTGGCCATACTTCCCGGAAATCCAGAATAAACCGACAAGAACAACAAGCACACTGAAACCTTGAAGAAAACCCAATAAAAATGAATTTCGATTAAAAAGCCGTTCTCTGGGATCTCTCGGTGGACGGGACATTATATCCTTTGCTTCATTCTCCATTTCAAAGATAATTGAACAGGACGGGTCGATAATTAATTCGAGAAATACAATATGAACCGGCAGCAGTAGAAGCGGCAAATCATTGGAAAAGACCGGAATCATAGACAAACCTGCAATAGGGACATGAACAGCGATCGTGTAACCCATAGCTTTCTTTATGTTATCAAAAATTCGCCGACCCATTCGCACCGCTTTTACTATTGAGGAAAAATCGTCATCAAGAAGCACAATCGACGAAGATTCTCTTGCCACATCAGTTCCCCTGCCGCCCATGGCAATTCCTATATGAGCCGCTTTCAGGGCTGGGGCATCATTGACACCGTCGCCGGTCATAGCCACGATTTCATTATTTGCCTTAAGGGCATTGACGATGCGCAGTTTCTGTTCCGGAACAACTCGTGCAAAGATATTGACATCCTTAATGCGGAGCGTCAGTTCTGAATCACTCATTGCATCCATCTCTGCACCCGTAATTACCTTGTCCGGTCCGGATAGGCCGATTTGCTCTGCGATATTCTGTGCAGTGCCGGGGTAATCACCGGTAATCATAATCACACGAATACCCGCTGTCTTGCATTCCTGGATTGCATCCGGCACCGTCGGACGTATTGGATCCGACAAGCCGATAAGACCAAGAAACTCAAAAGAAAAATCATGTTGTTCATCGGGCAGCTTTTTCTTTGGTGAATATGCTCCGGCAACACCAAGAACACGCAGACCATGGCCGGCCATTCCGGCAACCTGCTGTGAGAGCTGTTCTGTCCTTATGCTGTCCAGATGGCAAAGGTCAGCAATAGCCTCTGGAGCTCCTTTGGTGGCTACAATGAATTTTTGCTCATCTTCGGTAGAGTGCCACACATGAGAGAGAGCCAACATCTTTTGTGAGAGGGGGTACTCTCGCGCTAAAGTCCATTTTTCATGCAGATGTTCGGTATCGACAAGATATTTTTGCCCTAAACTTCTAAGGGCTTTTTCCATAGGGTCGAATGGATTACGTTTACTGGCAAGTATCCCATATTCCATAAGTTCATGGAATTCGTCCGGAAGCACCGCAGGGTTAAGATGTGCCGCATCAAAAGTCAAACCCTCAACATAGAGTTGAGCAACCTCCATTTGATTTAGTGTCAGTGTGCCTGTTTTGTCCGTACAAAGTACAGTAGCCGCACCGAGAGTTTCGACAGCCGGCATGCGCCTGGTGAGAACTCGATGACGGGAAATACGCCACGCTCCCAGAGCCAGAAAAATCGTCAAAATTACCGGAAACTCCTCGGGCAAAATTGACATCGCCATGGCAATGCCCGCCAGAAGTCCTTGTCCCCAGCTTTGGGCGGTATTGCCCCGCGTCAGGCCATAGACTGTGATAACAATACTGCACAGGATTAAACCGATAACGGCAAAAACGCGAACTGCGTGTCCGGTTTCATCCTGCAGTGGTGTTCGCTCTGTTTTTATAGTTTGAAGGGCTTTTCCTATTTTACCAAGTTCCGTTTTCTGTCCTGTGGTTAAAACTTCAGCTACTCCCTGACCTCTTGTAACCAGTGAACCGGAAAAGACCAGCGGCAAGTCATCTCCTCCGGGCCTTTGCAATGGAACACCCCCTTCACAGAATGTTTTTCTTACCGGGACAGATTCGCCTGTTAATAAGGATTCGTCTGTGGAAAGATTAACGCTGTATCGCAGAACGCCATCTGCTGGAACACGATCGCCTTCAGCAAGTACGATTGTGTCACCACGGACGACCTCCCGGCCGGCAATACGCCTCTGTAACCCGTCACGAATTACCAATGCCCGGGGGCTGGATAAATCGCGCAGTGCTTCCAGTGCGCGCTCTGTACGGCGTTCCTGATGAATAGTGATGCCCATTACTACAAAAACAAATCCCAGCAGCATCAGGGCATCTGAAAGTTCTCCTAAGAATAGATAAAGGATGCCTCCTGCCACAAGCAGCAGGAACATCGGTTCTTTTGTGACATCTATTGCGATAGCCAAAAAACCGCGGGGTTTGCTCGAGGGCAGCTCATTGTATCCTTCCTCTTGCAGACGTCTGTTCGCTTCAGCATCAGATAAGCCCTGAATATCTCTTAAATCAAATATGTCCGCCATAAATAAATCCTATAAGTTCAAAAATCTGCTATGCTAAAACAATGAGATGAATTGTATCATAAAAAAATCTGGTTCTCATCCAAAAAAACTGGTTAAACGCGTGAATAAAAAACAGTGGACATTATGCAGCCTTTCGATATATAAGTTTTTTGGCAAAAGAACTTGCACTATGAAAGGAGTCGCACTATGTCTATCGGGAAATCACAAACAATCACCAAACATTTGAACGGAGGCAATATTATGTATAACACAAAGAAATCTTTATCTATACTTTTCACAATTGAGTTTTCCTGTTTTCAAGCGGCGAAGTATCCTTACTGTTCTCTCTGGGGCCATAGACCGATTCATATGGTTTGGCATCTGCCAAAACCACCTCTCGTATCTCTTTGACGATACGCATATGTCCAGCCGACCCAGCGTTGCCACAACCTGCCGACGCACTTTACCGTCGATTCGCTGGTTCTCAACGATTTGCAGGCATTCGTAATCTCCCGACTTTTTTGCTCGTACAAACATGGCCATCTCATATATCCACTACGTTTTTCGCTTCAAAAAAAGACGCGACTGTAGAAGATGGGTTAGAGGCTCTTAGTCATAAGGGCGATGATTTTCTCAAGGTCGTTTGGGGACTGTTCGGGCGGGTTTGAAAATTGCCCCTGTTCGCCGCTGTGATATTTTACAGTCGCATCCGGGTCCTTTAATAAATGGCCGGTCAAAATACAGACAATTCGCTGGTCGGGAGAGACAATTTTTTCCTCAAGCAGTTGTTGCAGACCGGCGATTGTTGCAGCAGAGGCGGGTTCACAGCCTAAGCCATACTGCCCGATAAGGGCCTTTGCGTCGAGAATCTGTTCATCCGATACCGCCCGCACAACGCCGTCGCAGACACCCAATGCGCGGACGCATTTTTTCAGATTTACCGGCCGAGAGATTTCTATCGCCGAGGCGATGGTGTGCGGCTTATAGCCGGCATCGTCCAGCCGGCGGTAATAATCGTCGATAATTTTCCCATCAACGTTTCCGCCGTTCCAGCAAAGACCCTTGTCATTATAAAGTTCGGTAAGGGTTTTTGCGCCCTCGGCGTTGATGACCGCAAGACGCGGCACGCGGCCGATAAGTCCGAGATGCTTAAGCTCCATAAAGGCCTTGCCGAATGAACTGGAATTGCCTAAGTTGCCGCCGGGCACGATAATCCAGTCGGGAATTTGCCAGTTGAGCTGTTCGAGGACGCGATATATTATGGTCTTCTGGCCTTCGAGCCGGAATGGGTTGAGAGAATTTACCAGATAGATTTTCAACCGTCGGCAGACGTCCTGCACCTGCCGCATACAGTCGTCAAAGTCGCCCTGAATCTGGATGGTGTGCGCGCCGTAGTCCATCGCCTGGCTTAGCTTTCCGAAGGCGATTTTGCCCTGCCCGATAAAGACTGTCGCCTTCAGGCCGCAACTGTGAGCGTACAACGCCATCGAGGC
>JBGSSG010000032.1:0-1701 GCA_041737185.1 Anaerohalosphaeraceae bacterium | reverse complement strand
GCTTTATGCTCACCTCGAAGAGACCCTCACCGAGCTTGACAGCATCAAATATGAACCCTGTCCTGAAAATCTTGTCGAGCTTACCGTAGCACGGCTCAAGCTTGCCGCTTCCGCGAAAAAAACCGCTTCACAGGACAATCTCGAACGGCTTCTGGCTGCCCAGGCCCCTGACGTCAAGACCTCGCCGGCTTTCTCAAAAGCCCCCCGAAGTTTCCTAAAAACCTTTTTCGAGATTTCCGCAGCCGCTGCCGCGATTGTTCTTGTGGCAGGTCTGTTCTTCCCGGCTATGTCCAATATGCGAGCCTACAGCAGGCGCACCGCCTGTATGAACAATATGCGTTTAACCAATCAGGCGATGGCACAGTTTTCCTCCGACAGTCTCCAGCAGCCCTCGGAAGCAAGAATCAGCCCCGGCTCGCCCTGGTGGAAAATCGGCGATCAGGGCAAAGAACCGCAGTCAAACACCCGATTCGCCTGGCTGCTTGTCAAGAACAATTACGTTGAACCGAAAATTTTTATCTGCCCCGGGCATTCCGGCGCCGCTGCGGCCGAGTTGCAATCACAATCGACGGATTCACAGCTTGATTTTGCTTCGAGACAGAATATCAGCTACAGTTTTATGATGATGTGCGATAACGCCGCTCGCGCGGGGACAAAAAGCAAAAGAATCATTATGAGCGACAGAAATCCGGTCTTCTCCTCCATCCCCTGCCGGTCATCCGCCTATGAAAAGCTCAACGAGTTTGAAAAAGTTCTGCTCAATGACCAGCTCCGCCAGTTAAGCAGCCCGAACCACTCCGGCAAAGGACAGAACGTCCTCCAGTGCGACGGCAGCGTCAAGTTTCTTTCCGCAAGGATTTACAATGGTGACGATATCTTCACCGTCCGCGGCGTTGAGTCCTATACCGGACGCGAAATCCCCGCTGACGATAATGATATCTTCCTCGTGCCTTAAGAGCATCCGCCGGCAAGACAGGCTTTTGCGTTTTGCTTCAGCTTTTCAAGTCCTGTCCGCTGGACCGCAGAATCTTTGAACATTTTTTCAAAATCATCCTTACCCCATCTTAAAATCTGTTCCAGCGTCAAACCCATCCGCTGCGGATAAAGATTATTATACTTGAAAAAATATTCTCCAATATTACAATGCACTTGTGTACACATAGATTTGGAAAGGCGAAAATATGGCGACAAAGACCATAACAATCGACATGGATGCTTACAAAAGGCTCAAATCCATAAAGGCGGAAAAGGAATCATTCAGCCAAACCATAAAACGGGTTATCAGAAAGCCGCTGGACTTGAAGGCATTCAAGAAACAACTGAGCAAATATAGTCTCAGTGATGAGGCTGTTGCGGCTGTTGAAAGGCAGGTTTCCCGGCGTCATAAGCCTTCTAAAAGGAACAGATGATGGCCTGTCTGGACACTACGGTGCTTATCGATTTGGGCGCTCGCAATACAAAATACAGACAAAGAGCGATGGATAAGCTCGCAGAGCTTGCCAAGAGAGGCGAGGATTTTGTCACAACAAGATTTAATATTGCCGAGTTATATATTGGCATTGCACGGTCAAATGACCCCGTAAAAGAGGAAGCGGCGGTAAGAAATATTATTGCTGACATGGGCGTACTTGAGTTTGATGATAAAGTTGCGTGGCTGTTTGCTCAAATTACAGCTTACCTTCAAAAAAACGGCAAGCCCGC
>JBGSSG010000227.1:0-1996 GCA_041737185.1 Anaerohalosphaeraceae bacterium | reverse complement strand
AACAGCAATTCTGACCATCTCAATCCTGTCCCGGCCGCAGGCTGACGGACTTCTGTCTTTGTGGGGCGACCGTCGGGCGGGAATGAAAATCAGTTTGTCGGCGGACAGAGTTTCAATCGAACACTGCGCGACGGCAAGATGACCGATGTGAATCGGGTCGAAACTTCCTCCGAACAGAATGACTCGATATTTTTTCATTACGTCAAAATTTCACAAAAGGCTGTTGAATAAGCGGAAATGATTTTATCCGTCAACAAAAAAAAAGCAATTTTTAAGATTTTTTTTACCAACGTCAAAACATCCGCCCTTTCGCCGAAACTTCCGCGGGGCTTCAGGGGGAACCGGCGATACATCGGGAAAACAGAAAAACACACTCTTAAGAATTCTTGAACGAAAGGGGCGTTTGGAGCCTGTTTTCAAAATCATACCATTCGTGTAAACCGCTTTATCAGAGGAACAAAGCGAAGAACAGGCAGCAACGGCAAGCATCCATCGGCTTATCCAAAAGCAGTCCGGCAAACGGCTTAGAGAAAAAAGGATGAAGAATTTTTAGACCTTTTGACGATATTTATGTATAATAACGTATAGAATAATCCGACTATACGGATTTAACTTAGCGAACCACCGAAAGGAGGTGACAAAGTTATGGCAAAGAAGAAAGTCGCGAAAAAGAAAGTAGCAAAGAAAAAAGTCGCAAAGAAAAAAGCCACGAAGAAGAAATAGCTTGAGCTTTTCCGAAAAGCCCAAGTGTGCGACACAAGAAAGGAAGATTTCCCCGCCACGGCGAAATCTTCCTTTTCTTTTTCAGGTCTTCTTCACTTCTTGACGCAGTCGGCAGGTATAATTGAGGCGTGCATTTTCCATAACGGTTGCAGTGTGTTTATTAACCTTCCCGCCGTCTGCCGACAGACAGTAAGAGCAGGATTAAAAAAAGCGATTCCAAATGATATTCAAAAATGGAAGTTTTGCGAATGCTATACCGATATAGTCAACCTATATAGTCCCAATACTTCCGCTGCTCTGCCAGGTCTGGCCGGGCGGTTTAATGAAAAACATTTTGCAACTGCCGCTGACGGGAGTATAATTGACAGTTGTGAAGAACTGATTAAAGTACCACATATATATTCAGACTACGGGATAAATTATGGCAGGGACTTTTTACACTTTACAGGAAGTAATCGAAAAACTCGGCAAGGACGAACCGCAAGTCAAGGATATGATAAAAGAGGGCAAGCTGCGCGAATACCGCGACGGTGGAAGGATACTATTCAAACAGGAAGACGTCGATATTCTCAAGGAAGAATTTGGCGGACTCGAAATACCTGCCGGCGGTGAAGATGACTTTACGCTGGAGCTTGAGGAGACATCTGAAATACCGCTGGAGCCGGATGACAAGAGACCTGAAGCTGAACCGGGTTTCAAGCCGGCAGAGAGCGAAGGCGGCTTTGGTCTGAGCCAGATTGGCGGAGTAACACTGGGCGATACCAAATCCGGTACGATGGGCATCAACGTTCTTGGCGAAACGGACGACCAGTACAAAATAACATCAGACACCCGCGCTGAAACCAAGGCGTCCGAAATTGAGGAAATCGAAAGCCTCGACGCCGACGCCAACCTTGAAAGTTTAGGCAGCGGCTCCGGCCTGCTGGACCTGTCCCTTCAGGCCGATGATACATCGCTCGGCGCCGTACTGGACGATATCCTTCCAACCGGCCCGGAAACGCCGGCAGCGCCCGCTGAGAAAACAGAAGAAGCGCCGCTCGGTTTTGCAGATGAAGCGGAAGGTCTGATAGAACCTGCGGCTGAAATGGCCCCGTCGTCGGCCCCAATGATGGAAGGCGAGGCTGTTCCCGTCGAGGTGAACGTACCTATGGTAGCGGCTCTCCAGATAGACCCGAGAACAGCAGTTTACGGCGTTGCGATGTTTTTGCCCCTGGCGGCGGTAATCCTGGCAGGTCTTGCAACGCTGGCGGCAGTGAGAGGCGTCTTGCCGGGA
>JBGSSG010000405.1:0-3034 GCA_041737185.1 Anaerohalosphaeraceae bacterium | reverse complement strand
ACATATAAACAACCAAAATTCGGCACCGCCGGCTACCAGCAGGGCCGATGGGTGCTGCTGGACTTTGTCAACGTAATTGTTCACATCTTCGACCGGCCCAGCCGCGACTACTACGACCTTGAAATGCTCTGGGGCGACGCGAAAAAGATACGCTGGCAAAAACCCGGGAAGAAAACCGAAGTCAAAGAATGAAACCCGTACTTGAGATATTGGAACAGCGGATAAGCGAGACGCTGCTGCGGGTAAGCGGCCTTGAAAACTGCCCCGCGATAGTCCGGCCTGCCGCCGACGCCAAATTCGGCGACTACCAGGCCAACGGCATTATGCCCGCGGCAAAACGACTTAAAATCAACCCCCGCCAGTTAGCCGAGAAGGTCGCTGCCCAATTAAATATATCGGATATTTGTCAAACGCCGCAAATCGCCGGGCCGGGATTTATCAACCTTTGCCTGAAAACGGAATTTATCGAAAATCGCCTCCTGCAAATCTTCGCCGATGCCGCGCGTCTGGGCATCGATAAAACCGAACAGCCGCAGACCGTCGTCGTTGACTACTCCGGCCCGAACATCGCCAAAGAAATGCACGTCGGACACCTGCGAAGCACAATTATCGGCGACGCCATCGCACGAATACTCGACTTCCAGGGCCATAATGTAATCCGCCAGAATCACATCGGCGACTGGGGGACTGCATTAGGAAAAGTAATTCTTGGTTTATGGCATATGTGTATGGCCGAGAAACACGGTGGCAAGGCATATTATGAAAACGAACTTATAGAGATTAATACCCATAAGAATAACAAGCTGGAACTTTCCAAAATCCTTAATCGAATACGAGATCGGCATGAAAAGGATTGGGAGGAAGATTTCGAAGGTAAACGAGGAAATGGAAATAAACACTTCGGCCCTTTTCTTATAAATCTCAAAGGGAGAAAAAAAAAGGAGATATGGGAAAAGATTACAACTTTATATCAATACGTAAATATTCTGGAAGAATTATCTATTGGCATGGGGATGATGATCCCAACCCGCAAAAAGAAAAAAACTTATCAAATAAATGAAGACCCATTTGAGTACGTTCTAATACCTTATGAATCCCTTTCTCGACATATAACTGCAATGTTGCAGAATATTGATGATGAAGATAATGAGCAAGAAAAAGAAGCGTGGCAACTTGTAAGAAATATTTCATTAGATTATTGCCATGAGATTTATGAAAGACTCAATGTTTTATTGACCATAAATGACGTTCGTGGTGAGAGTGATTATAGAAAAGAGCTTAAGTCTATTGTTGAGGGACTATTAAATAAAGGCTTAGCAAAAATATCTGATGGTGCTGTATGTGTTTTCCTTAAAGACTTTAAAAACAAAGAAGGCGAGGAACTTCCATTTATTATCCAAAAATCAGATGAGGCGCATCTCTACGCTACAACTGACTTAGAAGCAATCCGATTTCGTCTCAAAGAAATTGGCGCCAAACGGGTGATTTATGTTACCGACGCCCGGCAGACATTACATTTTAAGATGCTGTTTGCGGTGGTGAAGATGGTCGGGTGGGCGGATGACTCCGTCAAGTTGGAACATGTTACTTTCGGAACCATGCTGGGCGATAACGGCAAGCCCTTCAAAACTCGCTCTGGCGAAAATGTATCGCTCAAGATTCTTCTCGATGAGGCTGTCCAACGAGCCAAAACCGTGGCGGACGAAAAAAATCCCGACCTGCCGGAACAGCAGAAACAGGAGATTGCCCAGGCCGTCGGCATTGGCGCCGTAAAATACGCCGACTACTCAAACAACCGCGACAGCGATTATGTCTTCAGCTTCGACAAAATGCTGGCGATGGAGGGCAACACGGCTCCATATATGCAGTACGCCTACGCCCGAATTCGCTCGATTGAACGCAAGGCCGGGCCAAACTGGGAAGAGGAACTGGCCGGGATTCGGGAAATAAATTTGACCGACTCTGCGGAAATCGAGGTTGCCAAAATCATCATCCGATACGACCAGACAATCGAGGCTGCCGCCGCGGGGTGCAGGCCGAATTTCCTGACCGCATATCTTTACGACCTGGCACAAGTCTTCAGCCGATTCTACAACGCCTGCCCCGTTCTGCAGGCCGGCCCCGACGCACGGCCCAGCCGACTGCTCCTTTGCGAACTTACCGCACGGACAATAGAGCACGGCCTTTGCCAGCTTCTGGGCATTAACGTCCCCGACCGGATGTAATCTCTCATGCAACGGGTGTGTCACCGCGCCCAAAGCCAGTTCTTCATTGCGGCAGATGATGTAACGACGTGGCCCCACGTTTACTTCTTTCACTTCAAGCGGCGAAGTATCCTTACTGTTCTCTCTGGGGTCATAGACCGATTCATAGGGTTTGACATCTGCCAAAACCACCTCTCGTATCTCTTTGACGATACGCATATGTCCAGCCGACCCAGCGTTGCCACAACCTGCTGGCGCACTTTACCGTCGATTCGCTGGTTCTCAATGATTTGCAGGTATTCGTAACCTCCCGACTTTTTTGCTCGTACAAACATGGCCATCTCATATATCCACTACGTTTTTCGCCTTCAAAACACAAAATCCTCATTTTAAGCCCTCAAATAACGTTTTTCGCTTCAAAAAAAGATGCAACTGTAGAAGATGGGTTAGGACATATCGAAAAGAAAAATGGTTTTTTTCAAACGACGAGAAAAATCATTTTCGATAAGCGATTTACGAAGCTTTTAGATGCCGTGTTGATTTCTTCTGATTAACTCCGAAGCAGAGCAATTTCTTTGCAGGGTGTATCCTTTCAGGGGAAGAATATGTTCATGTATCACATCCAGGAAGTCGGACGGATATGGAAAGAACGCATTCTCCACTTCATCCGGCGGCGTGATCCAGTTGCGTGCGCCCAGAACCACCGGCGGCGCATCCAGTTCATCGAATGCCAGTGTATTAATGGTTGAAGCCATCGTATGCAGAAAGCTGCCGCGTTCACAGGCATCCGAGGCCAGCAGGATTTTCCGTGTCTTTTTGACGGATTCCAA
>JBGSSG010000394.1:0-9838 GCA_041737185.1 Anaerohalosphaeraceae bacterium | reverse complement strand
GGACTTATTATAATGGCCTGGCCTGTCCAGAGGCCGGTGAAGATTTTTTTCGGCAGACAGATCATTCCTTCGGCGGGGTCGGCGAATGTTACCGTCCGGTCGCTGATGTCAAGCAGGGCCACACAGTGAGTAAGCATAAATCCTTCTTTGAGCAGGAGCAGCGCCCCTGAATTTTTCGGAAGCTGGTCAAGCGAATTCAATCGGCAGAAAACGGCTTTCAGTCCTGACTTGGCCGCGGCGCCGTTTATGGCTCTGCACAAATCGAAAGTTGTCGTGCCCATAAACGGGCAGGTGCGTGCCTGCACGGCCAGCATACCCTCGGTAGCGTGGATGCCAAGTTTGTTTAAGGCGGTTACAGCGGCGGCAGGTCCGCAGGTATAGGGGGTGTTTTGCAGACATACACCGCAGGGGTCTATTGTGTTGGGCAGTTCATACAGGGTGCGGGCAAACGCCGCCGGGCCGAAAAAAGGAAACAGCCCAAAGACAAAGACAAGCACCGCCATTATCGCAGATGTCAGAAGACGTTCGGTCTTGCGGGGAAGATGCGGCAGGGGGGCTGTCAGGCCAAGCGGAATTACCAGGGCCAAGATGAGGAATTTTGACCTGCCGACCACAAGAGCAAACAGCGGCGGGCAGTCGGTCATCGCCAGACAAAAACGCCCAGTCAGCAAAAACACAACCAACAGGATAGCAAATCCGCAGGTACAGATGGCCGTTCGGCGGGAGCGCATCGATAAACGTCTGCCCAGATAAAGGGCCAGGCTTGCCAGGCAAGCGGCCAGGATTGTCTCAATCCACGGATTCACCCTCTGTTTCTCCCTTCCTGTCGAAGTCCCGAAAAAGCTGCTTTTACGCAAGGACAAATCAGCCGGTACTTTGTTTGAAACGCTTTTCCGGAGCTTCGCAATCCATCTTATCAAAATCCTTATGAATGAACAAGAGCTGAACAATTTTGGGTTTGTTTTCCACGCAAAAATTTATCGTTCCCCCTTTTTTGGTGTTAAAAATTGTGTTTTTCCCGGACTTTGACCTGTTTTCACAAGTACTCGGCCCGGTTTTTTTTGAAGAAAGCTTGTGGAACTATTCCTTTTGGGATTACAAGCCGCTTTTATCCACCTTTACGGCGGCGACTTGCGCCACGCAAGGACTTGCTCGGAAAGATTCTTGACACTACCGGGCTTTTTTGTATGCCCGATAATAATGTGCGAAAGATATTGTACGTTATCAAGGAAGTTTACCCTGGATTCTCTGGAGAGAATCAGCGGCTGCAATACACCGGCCGTTTGCGAAGACCCGCAGGCCTGTTCCGCGATTGTATCTGCTGCCGGTCCTGTCCCAGAGAATGGTTATTATGTGACCGCGATAAAGAATATTATCGAGGCAGAACCAGTCCCATGTCTCCGCCGGAAGCAGGGGGTTGACTTCGACAATGTCGTCGGGCCTGGGTCGCAACCCTGCAAGGCCGGTGATTATGAGATCGCAATAGGAAGAATGGTTATAGTCTTTGCCCCGTTCTCTGCCGCCTTTGTCGGAGTCCCAAGTGCCATTCTTCCAGTTTTTCAATCGTGTGCGGGAAATCCAGTCGCCCGTACAGGGATTGAGGTTTTCATCTATCCAGGGCACGATATTGCCATCCGGACGTTCCAGGCGATGGCATCTTGTATATATCCCGAGACAGTCAAAGTAATCGGTTTTTGTAACAATATTCTGTTGATAGTTGTTCAGTACATTCGCCAGAGCCGTGAGCGTTATCGAAGTCGAGAAAGGCCAGCTTGGTCCATTCCACTGGCACTCATGCCCCTGGTAAGAGATAGTGAATCCTTCATGTCGCTGTTCCGCTGTCGTTGGGCCGAATGGGGCGTAGAATCCATCGGTATCCATTAACTGTTTCCAGGCTATCTCATATCCGGCATCCGGATCGGGCAGATTGACGTACCATGGTGTAAAGCCGTGTTGCTCGCGGACGTCAACGAGCATCCGGCTGTTGCGTGGAAGTGTTTTGAAGAACTTCGCTTCATCGTCCCAGAGTTTTTCCTGTACAAGTTTCTTGATTTCTCCGGCCTTTGCGGTGAAGCGGTCGGCGATGTCCTTTTTGCCCGCAATCGCAGCGATTCTCGCGATGGCTGCAGCGTCGGCGTACATATAGGAGTTGATTGTCGCCCGTTTTCCGTTGCCTCCGATCGAAACT
This sequence comes from Anaerohalosphaeraceae bacterium, assembly GCA_041737185.1. Classification (GTDB taxonomy): domain Bacteria; phylum Planctomycetota; class Phycisphaerae; order Sedimentisphaerales; family Anaerohalosphaeraceae; genus JBGSSG01. Next base: position 7,650 of record JBGSSG010000394.1, on the reverse strand, counting down.
TCCATGCCGTCCCGATCATCGATTTGCCAGAAGAGGCCGTCCGGATATAGTCTTGCCTTTTCCCATTCCTGGTAGTTCTTCACCAAGTCGGGGAGCATATCGGTGATAAAGGCCTTGTCGTTACAAACGAGGTATCTGTTGTAAAGAGCATCGGCAGCCCAGAAACTGTAGCTTCTCGGCGAGCCTCCTTTGCGGAACCAGAAGACGGCATAGTCATTGAGAAACACCGGGTTGTGTATCCATCTGCCTTCATAGAAATGGTGGCCTGCCGAGCAGCTGATTGTGTTGTGTTTCCCGGACCAGCTTACCTGTGGAAGGAATTCGGTTATTACGTAGCCGTCAGGTGTCTTCTTGATGTGTTTTCGATAAGTCCAAAAGCGGAAGTAGTAAGTTCTTTCGAAGTCCTTATCGGGGCATTCGAAGAGTGGGATATTATCGCGAAGGAAGGCCCACGCCTTGTCGTTAGGGATATGCTGGATATAAATCTCATCATCGTTTTGCGTAAAGTCGTTGATGTAATGCTTGAATGAATCGGCCTTGAGGATGTGCGGCGATGCGGCAGCGCCTTGGGCGATAAAAGAGAGCGAGATTACAAGGGCAAATACGAAGTTTCTTTTTGCGTAGTCCATGTCGATTTTCCGTGAATGTCTATGACATACCGACCGATATTTCTCATTCAATTTCATTCCTCATCCTGGAGGCAGCTCAAAATCCGAAATGTTATAGATTTAGACTGCGAAAATTTTTGATGCGATGAAAGGTCAAGAAATTGGCGTCGTGGAAATTGTGCGCCCCGCCGGCGCCGTCATCATAGGCCGTGCGGCATAAAACCAGCAAATCCTGCTCATCGAAAACCCAGTCCGGGTACTGAAACGCGTGTTTCTCGGTGTCCGGATGATACAGCAGTATGGAACGAATCTGCCAATTGAACAAATCAGGCGAACTAATCAGGGCCAGGGTGTTGCGAACTCTTCCGGGTTCGGGGGCTGTATGACCAGGCATCATGGGATTGGTCACCGACCAATAGAGTCTGGATACGGGGTCAAAACGTATGGTGAATTTTTTGTCGGAAGCGCCAGGTAAATCAAACAACGCGGTATTTGGGTCAAACACGGCCTGTTTGCCATCCGGACTGATGCGGATACGGATGGCTTTTTCCCCTTCTCTGTAACCGCTGCGGAGAATATTCCAGAGAGTTCCATCCGAAGCGGCGACAACATTGCCTTCCAGCCAGACCCTTCCGGCAAATTCTTTGGGCATGGAAACAAAATTCGTATAGCTCCAGTTTTCGGCACGCAGTAAATCCGCATCGCAAGGTGCGCTCATCACACCGGTCTGAAAACTGCCCCAGACATCGGGCTTGCCCATTCGTTCTATCGCCCGCCACAGCCTGCCACTATGTTCAATCACCGGCACTGGGGCACAATGATACTGGGCGTCCGTTTTGAGCCGGCCGGTATTCTTGCCCTTGGGCTGGGTCCATGTACGCCCGCCGTCTGTTGAGCGGCATATCACAATATCTCCGTATTGTTTATGAGTCCCCAGCAAATACAGTTGATTTTGATGGGTAAAGATTGTCGCCCAGAACATATCATTCACTTCGGCGCATCGTTGCCAGGAATTGCCTTTGTCGGAGGAACGGAATACGAGGGTCTTGCCGCTTTGACTTTCGGTCGATTTTGGGCCGAATTCCTGGCATTTGGCCATATAGTCGCCGTCGGGCAATATCACAATCCCCGGCGATCCAACATAGCTTCCGCTATAGGCCGGACTGTAATGAACCACCACGCCCGGTACCGTATCGTTCCATCCCTGCGTGGCACACGAACCAAGGCAAACAAGGCTGCACATTACAATACAATAATACAATTTGTCCTCCATATATTTCCCTGAACAAATGTCCGTATCGCCACTTCCGGCCGTCAGCACATTACTCCAGCCAGACCAGAACCAACCGACTCAGATCATTTATATCGACATCATTATCAAAGTCCATATCCGCACCGTCGCAGGCCCCGCAGTCGGTCATCAGCCAGTTCTGTGAAAACACGCTGAAATCGCTGAGGTTCACGTTCCCGTCCCCGTCGAGGTCCGGCTTGTCAAGAATACAGTAATTGTACACTCTGACATCGCTGACCAGACCCTCGTAATCGCCGCCAAATGAACGCATTCTTGCGATCATCCACGACGTGTCGGTACTGAAAGAAGCAGCGCCGGCAGCGGTTGCGGTCGCTACTACCTGGCCGTCGCGCAAAAGGTCAAATCGGCTTCCCAGGCGGGCTATGCCGACCTCGTGCCAGTTGCCGTCAAAAATCGAACCTTTTTCTGCGGTAGCGTCAATGAGGGAAACTCCACCGTTTTGGAACCAGCCCAGGGCGCCGTTCTGAACGTACAGGTTTGCCCTGCCGACCTGGCCGTTGTTGTTTGAAAACAGGTGTCCCTGTGCTGTATGAATATTTGTCGTCTTCATCCAGACCAGTACCGTAAAATCGCCGGTTGTGGGAACCGCGGTATTGTTGTTGGTAAACACGGCGCTGATTGCCCCTGTTGGTTCGGGGATGGGGCTGCCGAAATTGTAAGCCTTGTCTCCAGTGTAAAGAGGCACGCCGGGCTGATTGACAACGGTTGTATTCACCGGGTCTGTTGCGGCATAACCCCACAACAAGCCGGTAGGATTGCCGGCTACGGAATCAATAACATTTCCCCACGTCGAACCGTTCCAGGATAATGACGTTTCATCCAGTTTCCAGTGAGCCAGCAGCTTTCTTGTGTAAGGTTCCGGGAGCATGTTTTCGGCGTATCGATTTCCAAAAATCAACTGACTGTTCGTATCGAAGTGAATCGTCGTGCTGTCCCCCACAAGTCCGGCCGAGGAAGCAAATCCCACCGTCGGGTCTGCTTCGGCTGTCTGCCACTGGGCGGCCCGGACATTATTATAAGCGCTATAGGGCTGAATGAGTTCTCCGACAACAAACGGCAAATCAGGGATACCGAGGTCGGCCCGGACCGCTGCGATAAATCCCTGCAGCCGGCTTTTATAGACTTCCGTGGTCAGGCCCGCATCGCTTTCGCCCTGATGCCAGAACATACCTCTGACAGTATAAGTATGGCCCTGTGTCTGTAATGCCTGCAGAGCCTGATTGGTCATCTGGAAGAAACCGGCGTAACAATGACCGGCATTGGCATAGGTGTTGATATTGTAAGTTCGCCCTGTGACCCAATCCCACGCGCCGGGAGAAGCGGCGGTACCCAGAGCAGTAGCCCCCTGCGAATACTTTATGACGGCGACCTTGCGGCCGGGCCTTAGCTGTAGCATCCTCTCGGCAAAGGTAACCTCGGCACCGAATGGATGATTAATCATTTCATCGCCAAGCGCTTCCGGGTTGCCGGCGTTATAACCATAAAGACTGTAGCCTGCCTTCATAGCAATCCAGCCGTTAGAGCGCATATCCCAAAGCGTCGGACGGGATACAGACGGGTTGCCGCCGCGCCAGTGGAAAAATATCGCGTCAGGCTGCTCAACAAGATACTGTGTCTTGCCCAGCTCAACCAGTCCGTCGTCGCCGCTGGGGCTGAAGTAGGCGTAATCCCTGCTGACATAGCCGTGCCCGCCGGCGTTCGACTGGCCTGCCAGCAGATAGACGTCATAATGTTCGGCGTAGGCCGAGACCGCCGCAAGGGTCAGACACAATCCTATTGTACATAAGCTTTTGTTCGGTAACATAAGGCTGACTCCTTTAATTCATCCAAAATTGTGAAAACATTATCAAATCATTAATATCTACATCTTCATCGAAATCCATATCCGCCCCGCTGCAGGCCCCGCAGTTGGTATCAAGCCATTTCTCGGCCAGTACCGCAAAGTCTTCAAGATTGACCGCGTTGTCGTTATTCAGGTCAGGGATATCGTCAACCGGATAGTTATATACCCGCACGTCCCCTATCAGACCCTCGTAATTAAAGTTGTATGAACGTCCCCTGCCTATCAGCCACAAGGTGCCCTCGTCGATGCTTCCCGAATTGACCGCAGTGCCGGCTATGTCGCTGTCCAGCCATAATGTCCAGTCGCTGCCCTTGCGGGTAGCAATCAGCCTATGCCACTGATTATCGTCAATCCGCGAACCGGCCGTGATATACACTCCGCTGTTCGTCCACCAGGAAACCTGACCGTTCTGTATCAGCATATTTGCCCTGCCGGTCTGGCCGTTGTTGTTTGAAAACAAATGTCCCTGCGCGCTGTGATAATTGTTCGTCTTAAACCATATTAAAAGACTGAAATTGCCGGTGGCGGGTATCAAATCGGAAGAATTTGTACAAACTCCGCTTATGCCCGAATCGACGGCAAAATCAAAAGCCTTATCGCTGCCGCCCGAAGGTCCATCAAGGCCGACCATACCCGCAGTGTAGCCCCAGATTTCCCCGTCCGGATTTTGCCCGCTCGAATCAATAACAGGTCCATAGTTGCTGTTGGGAAGCTGGCTTACGCTTAACTCGTCAAGTTTCCAGTGTCCCAGGAGCTTTCGCTCATAGACGCTCAGGCCGGCGATGTTTGAATCGGTGGAATCGGTGATGTTGGTCGCGACGCAGTAATAATTGCCGAGGTCTGTCGAATCGACGTTATAAATCGTAAGTGTCGTCTGGGTGGAATTGGAGACGATAGAGATATCCCCGCCGTCGTCGCCGTGGTGCAGTTCGACGTCGCCGCCGGTGTTTTCTTTGAACCATTGATAACTTGTAATATCCGTATGAGCGGCAGCGGTAAAGACGGCGGTTTCGCCCAGCCCGACTTCCTGATCCTGCGGATGCACATCAAAAGACGGAGAGCGAGGGCCGCGGAAATTCTTAATCCGGTGAAAGGTCATAAAGTTCGCGTCATGTGCGTTGTGTGCGCCTCCGCCCAGGCCGGTATCGTAGGCGGTGCGGGAGACAAAAATCATATCGTTGCCTTCAAACAGCCAGTCAATATACTGCCAGGCGTGATAATCGCTGTCGGGATGTTCGAGAATCATATCCTCGACAGCCCAGTTTCGCAGGTCCGTGGAGGAAACCAGGGCCACCCGATTGCGAAAGGCCACAGGATCAGCCTGCTTATCCACGATAGACCAATAGCGTCCGCTGACAGAATCATATCGGATGGTGAACTTTGTCGCTCCGCCGTAGAAATGAATAAAGTCGTTGACAGGGTCGAAAGTCGCCGTCGTACCGTCGGCGGAAATTCTGACAATCGCAGCCGTTTCCGGGTAATCAACGCGCAGGATATTGACGATGTTGCCCTGGGGGTCAACGACGGCGTTGCCCTCCAGCCAGCCGGTGCCTATCCAGTTTGTTTTGTCGTGAGAGAGGTGATTTGTACTGAGCCAACTGTCGGCCCGCAGTAAATCCGCATCGACCGCGGCGCTCATCATAAACGAACGGAAATGATCTCCCCATCCGCCGGGGTCTTTGGCGTCTTCCATCGCCCGCCAGATTCGGCCGTTGTGAATCACCACCGGCACAGGAGCGCAATGATAAGGCGTATCGTTAATCAGAATCCCGTTAGTCGTATTTGTCGGACTGGTCCAGTTATAACCGCCGTCGGTTGATTTGCGTATATAGCATTTGCCGTACTCGGCGCTTGTGCCCATTATGTACAAGGCTCCGTTGTGATAAAATATCGTGGACCACCACTGGCCGGTGATTCTGCTGATTTTTTTCCACGTCCGCCCATAGTCCTTCGATTCAAATACATCTGTAATGTTGTTGGAAGAGCCGAAAATATCATGCGAGGCGACATATGTTTCGTCCGGCAGTTTAGCAATGCTGGGCGAACCGAAATAGGTCGTCGCGGGATTTGGACTTGCGTCAATCACCACGCCGGGGATATCGATATACTCGGTTGTAAAGCTCCATACAGTGCCGTATTCGATGATGCTCCCCTGACAGACTGTATCGATACGCCAGTAATAAGTTATATAAAAGTCAAGATTGCCGACGGGCCACTCCAAAGGATTAGGAACAAAAACCGAACCTTTCAGCGCGGCCGGATTTGAGGTATTCCCGACCACCGCCGGGTCCGTGCCGAAATAAACGTCATAGCGAACTACCGTCGCCGGAGGGCTTACCGGGGCGGCCCATTGTAAAACAACAGGGGTCGGGTCAATATAGACTGCTCCGTTCTGAGGCGAAAGATTTCCCGCTTTGTCGGCATACGATACGGAAAACAGGATACATATAAAACAACATAAAGTCAGCCTTCCCACCGGTATCCGCCTTTCATTTAATTTTCCATTGCTTTTTGTCCTCACAGACCACTCCCCCTTCTTATGCGTTCCCGGCCTGTGAGTTGTTTTTGAAAAAAGAGGGGCCTTCGTTTCGCAAAGGCCCCTCCTCTTTTAGCTAAGTCCTGAACGTCGATGTTGCGTTTTACGCTCTTTTGGTCTTGCGAAGAGCCAAGGCGCCAAGTCCCAGAAGCAGCAGAGTCGCCGGTTCGGGGAGGTAAGTGTCATAAATTTTCACATCGGCGACGGAGCCGTCGTAATCACCGCCAAATGAACGCATTCTTGCGATCATCCACGCCACGTCGGTACCGAAAGCAGCGGGGCCTGTGGCAGTGGCGGTTGCGACTACCTGGCCGTCGCGCAGAAGGTCAAAACGGCTTCCTTGGCGGGCTACTCCGACCTCGTGCCATCCACCGTTAAAAATCACACCTTTTTCTGCGGTAGCGTCAACGAGGGAAACTCCGCCGTTTTGGTACCAGCCCAGGGCGCCGCTAGCAACGTACAGGTTTGACCTGCCGGCCTGGCCGTTGTTGTTGGAAAACAGGTGTCCCTGCGCGGTGTGAAGATTTGTCGTCTTCATCCAGACTTTGATGGTGAAATCGCCGGTTGTCGGGACCGCGGTCTTATTGTTGGTAATCACGGTGCTGATTGCCCCTGTTGGTTCGGGGGGGTTGTTGAAATTGTAAGATTTGTCTCCAGTGTAGAGAGTCACACCCGGCTGATTGGTAACGGTTGTATTCACTGGGTCCGTTCCCACATAACCCCACAGGTCGCCGACCGGATTGCCGGCAACAGAGTCCACTACACCCGTCCAGGCGGCCCCGTTCCACGTCAGGGTATCGTCCAGCCTCCAGTTGTGAATCAGGGCTGCATTGGAGATACCAGCTATCGCCAATACCCCCAGTAAAACCAATACAATTTTTGCTTTTTTCATCTTTCCATTCCTCCAAAAAAAGTTTTTAAAGAACTTACTACGTTACGTTAAAAAGCACTGCACACACAAACACACACACTTTACACACTTAATTCCCGCGAAAAGAACCTCTCAACCACACCTATGTTGTCTTTTTCATCCTCTCCAAAAAGTACCCCGCGTTTGTTAAATCATTTTAGCTTTTACCGCGGGCGAAGTCAAGCTTTTTTTTTAATTTTGGATGATTCGGGCCCGGCGAACCGGACCCGAACCATCCCGAATAACATCTAACACCTTTAGTTGCAGGCACTTTGCGGAACAAGGCCGCAATCCAGCCAGTCGCCGGCAAACTCGATAAAATCGGCCAGTTCGACCTTGCAGTTGCCGTCAAGGTCATATTTGGCATCCGGCCTTTCCGAAGGCAGACAAATCGTTTTTGTCGGGTCATCGGTGGTGTACATCACAGCAACATCCAGGGCG
>JBGSSG010000219.1:0-3771 GCA_041737185.1 Anaerohalosphaeraceae bacterium | reverse complement strand
GCTTACAGGTACATAGCAGTACGAACACTTAAACGGGCAGCCTTCGCTTAGCCGTATCACCGCCGTATCCAGCCGACCATACAAATCCCACACAGGCAATCCCCTTTTCCCCTCAATACCCATCATCTCATACATTGGCCCAAGCTCATCGCCCCTCACAATCAAATCCGCCCCCAGCCCGCTCGCATGCTCAAAACAGGCGGTAGCGTAAAACCCGCCAAGTATAATTTTTGTCCGGGCACATATCCGCCGAACCGTCCCAATCGCCTCCTTGACCCCCTGATACCAGTACGTCATTACGCTGCCCACAAGGCAAAAATCAAAAGGCCCGCGCTGCCGCAAAAAATTCTCAAACTCCTCAAGCTCCCGTCCGAATCTGTTATAATACCGCCTTATCCCCCTAAATACCGCGGGCTTTTCCACCCTCGCCGACCTGTACCGTCCCCGACCCCATTTGTCGGCCCTGCCCTGCGCGCTTCCCGCACCTGCCGAACGGTCAAGAAAATCAAACAGCACAATCTCGCCGGCCCCGCGCAGCATACCGCCGGCCCGAAGCAGCCCATAAGGCCGGCCCCAGAAATCATACGCCGTGAAATCAAACACAGGTGGATTGACCAGCAGTATTCGCAATTTCCCTCCAATTTAATGCTCAAAGGGGCCCGAACCCTCAACCTTCGTATCGGCAGTCCGACTTATCGTGCTGTATAAGCGCGCAGACGAACTGTAGCCAATTGGCCTTCATTAATCACAGGCATCTTGTCCGGTGGAAATCTCGGGCCGGGGAATTCGCCGCCCCAGACCTCATCGCCTTCGAGTACCCGACGAACGATAAATGAGTTGCCCTCGAAATGTCCCTCTTCGACATAGAGACTCGCCACATCTTCTCCTGTAGTTGGCTTGATACCCACCTGACAACCTCGTGCAGATATCACAAATTCATTCTTGCCCGTCTGGATAATCAGCCCAAAAGAGCCGTAGGCTTCGTTGACTCCCACCGTGCTATCGTAATTTGCCAGCGCATTAGGTGTATCGACATACGTAACCTTTGCCTTCCATCCGTCGAGTTCCAATTCCTCATTCTTCTCCTTTTGGCGCCGATAAAATCCGCGCATGCGATCAGCGCCACTGAAGGTGCCGCGATACTTTGTGATTAACGGCATAAGGCGGTTCAGTTCCTGATAAGCCGGCCCGAGCAGGTGGCCCTGATAAAACTGATTATCAATTCCAAACGGGCTGAAACACAAGGCATCCAGTTCGCCAAAAACATAGTAAGCCTTTGCAGGACCGCTATCAGGGCTATCGCCCGCCCACCAGCCCGCCGCCTCGGGAATCAGCAATGGATTGCCCCGGTGCATCATCTCGCCGCATAATTCATCGAAACGGTAATATGCGTCGAGCGCGTAAACATCAATGTCAGGCGAAGCCGCCATCCAGATATCGAGAACCCGGTTGTTCGGACCGCCGCTTGGATAGTCTCCGGGTTTTGCCTCCTTTGTCAGGGGCGGCCAGGGATTTACATACATCGGTATCGGATACTCAGCCTTGCCCGCCTTCGCGACAGCATTGACATATGTCGCAATATGCCATGCCATAAAATATTCATCCGTTGCCGGACTTTCGCCAAAAACCTCAGCCCAACTGCCGCTTGTTTTGCCGCCATACTGCTGCCATCTTTGACGCAGGTACGGTTTCAATGCAGCTTCATTATTCGACAGAGATTCCATTAGTGCCTGCGGGACCGGGCCGGCGAAAGCCTTTTCAGCTAACGGGCTGCGATCACGGGTATCAGAAAGCAGGCCGACCTCATTTTCAACCTGAACCAGAATCACCGTGTTTTCCTTTTGACCGATTTTACGCAAAAACCGCATGAGTGCCGCAAATGCCTGCTTGTCGGCCTTGAGTGTTTCTTTTCCAAAAGGCGAAAGAGCTTCTTTTGACATCATCGGGAATCGTTCACGGTTTTGCATCACCCATGCAGGAACGTAGCTGGAAATTCCATTTTTCCAGGTTCCAAGCCACAGTAGTCCCAGGCGAAGGTTGTGTTCCCGTGCCTTATGGATTAATCCTTCAGCAAGTGAAAAGTCAAACTGCCCTTCGACCGGTTCCACCATCTCCCAGTACACAGGCGCAAAGACCGTGTTGACATGCAGTTCATTGAGATGGTCCCAGATAGGCTCCATAAACGTCAGTGTTGATGCACTTGAGTTGCGAAGTTCCCCTGCGATGCACAGCCACGGTGCCCCGTCAACCATCAAGTCAACACGGTTTTCCAGGCGTACAAGTTTAGGTATTTCGCAGCGTTTGGAAGCAGGTTCTGCCGCACATGTATCTGCGAATTGCAGGGCAAGCGCCGCAAACATCAATCCCAGGAAGGAAGTCCTCAACTCTTTGCCAAAATTGATTCTCAAAGTATTTTTCTGCTTTCGCTCATTGTAATGCCATCAAAAATTACATCAAAGTTATCGGATTGTACCCGAAACAAACGAGAAAATCGACTGAAATTACCGAAATTCAAGTTCCAGAAGCTTCTATCTTGCAAGAACTTGGGGTTCGACAGACTTTCGGTAACAAAAATTAGAGCATTTTAATTTTTAACATATCTACATCCGCAGAATTCAACCCAGCTTTTTGCATCGCTGGCGGTAATGTGCTCAAGTGCTTGGGCGATTGCAGTTGTCGGCACAGGGATACATGAAAACTTGAAATGCTCTAATGTTCGGCAATCATACCGTACCTGCACGAATTACAGAGTTCCTTATCGCTGCCGTAGCTGCGGCTGCATAATCAATTATCAAAAGTGCGAAAGTTCACATATACATAACCAATTATATCTATTCGACTTATAACGGGACAGTACTGACTTGAAAATAGAAAATGTCACTCCCCGCCTGCCTTCTTGAGAACTCAACCCGTCCCGGATATAATATCCGCCTATGGCAAAGATTCAACTTAAAGTTTTTTCTGTCTCGCAGTTAAGCGCAATGGTCGCCGCCGCGATTGAGGAAATGCTGCCCGCCAGACTCATTGTCAGCGGCCAAATCGGCGATTTCAAGCTGCATTCGAGCGGCCACTGCTATTTTTCCCTCAAAGACCAGTCCGGCGTTTTGCCTTGTGTTATGTGGGCCGGCAAATTCAGGCAGGTAAAATTCCAGCCGGAAAACGGAATGGCTGTCCTGGCGACCGGTTCCGTGCAGGTATATATACAGGGCGGCAAATACCAGTTGTATGTCGAGAAGCTTGAACCTGCCGGCGTCGGCGCCCTGCAGATTGCCTTTGAACAGCTCAAGGCAAAACTGCGGGCTGAAGGTTTGTTCGACGAGGCCCGCAAAAAACCCCTGCCGCGGTATCCGATGTCGATTGGCATTATAACCAGCCAGAGCGGCGCGGCTCTGCAGGATATACGCGACAGCATTTTTGGGCGATGGCCGTGTGCAAAACTGTATCTGTTCGATGTGCGGGTGCAGGGCGATGGGGCGGCCCAGGAAATAGCATCAGCCATCCGCAGGGCAAACAACAAAAAACTTGCGATGGAGCTTCTAATTGTCGGACGCGGCGGCGGCTCGATGGAGGACTTGTGGGCGTTTAACGAGGAGGTCGTTGCCCGGGCGATTGCCGCCTCGGCGCTGCCGGTCATAAGCGCCGTCGGGCATGAAGTTGATTTTACGATAGCGGATTTTGTCGCCGATAAACGCGCTTCAACGCCCACGCAGGCCGGTATGATTGCCGTCCCTGATATGGCGGATTTGCTCAAACAGCTCCGGTCAATCGCCG
>JBGSSG010000357.1:0-2247 GCA_041737185.1 Anaerohalosphaeraceae bacterium | reverse complement strand
AAGAAAAGTGGGTATCGCGTCGGCGAGCCTTCCGGGGGTCATTTTGCGGTGTTTGAACTGCTCGTCGAAGACGATAAACGGGACGTCGCCTATGGTATGCGCGGTGTGAGGCATATTGTTCTTAAAATCCCACATTTTTTCGAAGTTGCCGTGGTCTGCCAGGATGACCGCCGAGCCTTTTTTTTGTTTTACCTTTTCGAGGATTTTTCCGACGCAGGCGTCAACGGTTTCTGCGGCCTTGACGGCGGCCTTGAGCACGCCGGTGTGGCCGACCATATCGGGATTTGCGAAGTTGCAGATGATTACGTCGAATTTGTCGGAGTCGAGTTTTTCGAGTATTGTCTGGCAGACTTCGTTTGCGCTCATTTCGGGCTTGAGGTCATAGGTTTTAACCTTTGGCGAGGGTACGATTTGTCTTTCTTCGCCGGGGAAGGGGTCTTCGCGTCCGCCGTTGAAGAAGAAAGTTATGTGGGCGTATTTTTCGGTTTCGGCGCAGCGGAACTGTTTAAGTCCGAGGTCGCTGAAATACTGTCCTGCGATGTTGCGCATTTCACGGATTGGCGGGAAGGCGACGGGGGTTTTGATATTTGCGTCGTATTCGGTCATACAGGTATATAAGACCTTCGGGCGTGCCATTCTTTCGAAGCCGTCGAATGGGTTGTCAACGAAGGCGCGTGTGATTTCTCTGGGGCGGTCTCCGCGGAAGTTAAAGAAGATTACGCTGTCTCCGTCCTCGATAAGGGCCGGCGGTTTTCCGTCCGAATCGACAATGACGGTCGGTTCGATGAATTCGTCGGTAACGTTGCGCGAGTAGCTTTCCGCGACGGCCAGTTCGGCAGAGACGGCTCTTCTTGCGACGCCCCGCGTGAGGCAGTCGTAGGCTGCCTGGACGCGTTCCCATCGTTTGTCTCGGTCCATAGCGTAGAATCTGCCGCAAACGCTCGCAATTTTTCCGGCGCCGATTTCAGCCATTTTTTGTTCGATGTCCGCTATGTATCCCTTTCCGCTGTTCGGGGGAGAGTCCCTGCCGTCGGTGAAGGCGTGGAGAAATACATTGTCGATGCCGTTGCGTTTTGCCATTTCGAGCAGGGCGTAGAGATGTTCGAGCAGCGAATGGACGCCGATGTCGGAGCACAGGCCCAGGAGGTGGAGGCGCGAGCCGTTCTGTTTTGCGTGTTTTATGGCGTTTAGAAGCTGCGGGTTTTTGAAGAATGAGCCATCGCGGATGGCGACGGTGATGCGTACGGAGTCCTGATATACGATTCTTGCAGCGCCGATGTTCTGGTGTCCGACTTCGCTGTTTCCCATAGTGCCTTCGGGCAGTCCCACGTCCTCGCCGCAGGTTCGGATGAGGCAATTTGGGTATTGGGCCATAAGCATATCGTCAACGGGCGTTTTGGCCTGTTTTACGGCGTTGAATTTATCCTCTGCGGGGTCGGGGTTAAAACCCCAGCCGTCGCGGATAATCATCACGCAGGGGCGTTTGCGCAGTTTAACATTTGCCATTTTCTGTGGAGACCTTTTCTGAACGGGTTAATAATCTCATTAGCAAGCGGTTTCATCCTAAGCCAAACGGCGGGCGATGTCAATCTTTTATAGGGTCGGCTGCGGGAGGTGTTCGTGGGTTTTTGAGGAAAATTCGGTCTGTCTTGCCAGGGAGACGATTATCTGTTAAGGTTAATGGCGATTTAGCAGGAGATTATTGATTGCGATGACTATAGGCGCGATTTTGGTACAGATACCGCTTGGGGCGATAGGTTCGCTCAAGGATAAGCGGCGGATTGTCAAAAGCGTGATTGAGCGGCTGAAAAGCCGATTCAACGTTTCGGCATCCGAGATATCGGCGCAGGACAGCAAACTTCTGGCGGTGATAGGGATTGCGGTAGTCGCCAATGACGGGGATTTTGTCCAGCGGCAGCTTGACACAATCACAGACTTTATCCGCAGGGACGGTCGTTTTTTCATCGGCAGGATAGAGCGGGAGATTTTTCACAGCGGGATTGACCTGCCGGGGATATAAAGCATTGTTTGGGATTTATAGCGATCACAGTTGATTCAGCGTTCAGGAACAGCGTTCAGCGTATAGGGTAGTGATTTTCAATTTTCTATTTTCAATTTTTACCTGTACACCGGCATCTGGCCGTCTTATTCTGTTTTCTGTGTACCATTATTTATAACTCAATAAAAAGGGAGAAGATGAAGACGGGCGAAAGCGGATTTGGAGTCATTTTTGACGTTGACGGCACG
>JBGSSG010000215.1:0-1692 GCA_041737185.1 Anaerohalosphaeraceae bacterium | reverse complement strand
CCATCGAGCTTGCCTATAAACTTTCGTATCCCGACAATCAGGAAAATATCAGTCCCGTTCGTGCAGCGGCTATAATGCGATATCGAGTCTTTACGGCTGAATGTTTTTTGGAAACCAAAGATGAGCGGCTTTATGAACATCTTCGCAGAATATTAGGAAACGACTATTTTTGCGATAAAGGCCCGGCGGAAACGATTGTCTGGCAACTTGAAAAACTTATCGCTATTGCCGACCAAGCGGGCTTGGCCGACCGCCTCGCTTCTCAGATTCAGTCGGCCCTGTATCGCATAGCCGCCTATAGAAATGCCTTTGAGGCCGCTTTCTGTTATTCCTCGGTTAATAGTCTTAGTAGCTGGCCGAACCAAACGGTTCGCAGGCTCGCTCCCGGTCTCGATCTGTACGGCTTTAAGTTAAGCATAGCCAATCAAACGGTTGTGGGAATCTCAACCCCTGAAAAAATACTGAAAATCCTGAACGCGGCTATACAGGATATGCAGGACGATACCATCGGCATTCAAATAATCGACAATTTCGGCACTGTCGTCGCCGGAAATGCTGAAAAAACAGAAAAGCCGTTTCTAACATTCAAAGCGGGAAAAAATTTGCCCGACTTTACGGTGTCTGTCTTTTTCAAAGACAGTTCTGTTTTTGAAAAAGCGGCCCAACGTCAAACTGCCATCTATACTTGGACGGGTGTTTTGGTGGTCTCGCTGATGCTGCTGGCCGGCGTTGTTGCGATTCGGGCCGTACAGCGACAAATTCGGCTTAACCGGCTTAAGAATGATTTTATCGCGACGGTCACGCATGAGCTTAAGACCCCCCTGTCGTCGATGCGGCTGCTGGTGGAAACGCTGCTGGATGGGAGTTATACCGATAAGGTGCAGTGCCGGGAGTATCTGGAGCTGATCTGTCGCGAAAACCACCGCCTCAGCCGGATGATCGACAGCTTTTTGACGTTTTCGCGGATGGAGCGGGGCAAACAGGTCTTTGAAACGGCCAAGATCGCTCCGGCCGAGATCATTCAGGCCGCCGCCGAGGCTGTACAGGCGAAATTCCAGGAAAAAAAGTGCCGATTTTCTGTAACGGCCGACAAGGGACTTGCGTCTATTTATGCGGATAAGGACGCGATGGTCACGGTGCTGGTCAACCTGCTGGACAATGCCTGCAAGTATTCCGGCGACGACAAGGAAATTTCGTTGCGGGTCTTTGAAAAAGAGGCTTGCGTTTGTTTTTCGGTGGCGGATAATGGCATCGGTATGACGCGGCGGCAGATCAAGCGAATCTTTGAAAAATTCTATCAGGCCGACACCAGCCTGTCCCGCCGGGCCGAAGGCTGCGGGCTGGGCCTGTCGATTGTCAAATACATCCTCGATGCGCACAACGGACGTATCGACGTCGAGAGCAAACCCGGCAAGGGAAGCGTGTTTACGGTGTGCGTGCCGATGGTATAAACCATGAAGCACATGAAGGGCATGAAGGTAAGATAAGGATGTAGGAATGTAGGTGGAAGGAATTTTGAATTCTTAATTTTGAATTTGTTTAGAATTTAGTGCTTAGGATTTAGTGCTTTATAACCTGTGGCAAAAAAACGGATTTAAGTTTGGGAGATTTTTATGGAAAATATCTACAATGCGGAAACCGGCTGTTGCGTGCGGTTCGACCCGGCCGGGTGGGATGACACCGAGCACCACT
>JBGSSG010000326.1:0-3188 GCA_041737185.1 Anaerohalosphaeraceae bacterium | reverse complement strand
CGCAAGCGTGTGTGTGCAGGGGATGGGGCTTATCGGGCTTGCGCTGAGTTTGTGCGGGCTTGTTTATCAACTGCCGATGCACGAAGGGACGTTCCATCCTGTGCTGAACGGGCAGTTCGGGTCGTGGATGTTCACGGCAGGATGCGTGTGGGTAAGTCATTGGTTTTACCGGCTGCGGTCGGAAGACAGGGAAAATCGGTCGATTGGTCAGCTCCTGTATATCGGAGCGGCGCTGATAGCGGCGGTCGCTGCGGGTATTGAATGGCATTCTTATTGCCGGCAAGCCTTCGGCGGGACGGCGTGGGTGAACGCGGCGGTGATAAAGGGGATGCTTTATATTTGCGCGGCGACGATTTTGCTTTTGCCGATGCGTCTTGTCGGGCCGGGTGGAATCATCTGCCGGTCGGCGGCGCTGCTGACAGGATTGCTCGGCGGACTGTTTGCGGTCGGCGCTGCCGATGAAATTTACCGGGGAAGTTTTATCTTCGCATTCAATAAGGATTTTGCAGCGCAGGCGGCGGTCGCGGCGGCAATTTTCGCGGCGGGCTGGATTTGCAGGGACATAAAAAGGAAGGAAGGCGAGTTGAATTTTGCCGCGGCATTGGTAATTGCCGGCATAGTGTGTCTATGGGCGATGCTCAGCGAGCAGGTGTATTATTACTGGTATTGTCTGAACCGGTACGCAGGGCCTGCGGCGGATTGGCGGTTTTCGATGAATCTGACAATGTCGCTGATCTGGGCGGGATACGGGGCGGCGCTGCTGATTGCGGGTTTCCGGCTTAGGACGGCGCGGCTGCGGTATCTTGCGCTTGGTTTGTTCGCCCTTTTGCTGGGCAAAATTTTTGTCGTCGATATGGCTGCGGTGGAGAGTATTTACCGGATAACGGCGTTTCTTGCCACGGGCCTGACGCTGGTCGGGGTTTCGTACTTGTACCAGTTTTTGAAGAAGAAGGGATTTTTTGAAAGACCGTCGAATTGACGGACAGAAAGCCGGCAGGTTTCAACCGTCCGCTGAAACAAAGCAAACGCCGGCGCGGGGCATCAAAATATCTTTGAAAAATATTTTGACTCCCTTTATACTTTATATCTACGATGAATAAAGGATGAGAACATTGTAAGGCCTGACCCGGCATAGCCGGGTTAGGAACAACACAATTTTCGCGGGCAAGACTCCCTATTTCTTCAGAATGGAAACAGATTCGATAATAACTGCGTCGGCGGGCGTATCTTTCCAGCCTCCGCTTAAAGTCGTGCGGACGGATGCGATTTTATCGAGGATGTCAAGTCCATCGATTACTTTTCCGAAGACGGCGTAGCCGATTTTGTCGGCGGATGGGCCTTTGTAGTCGAGAAAATCATTATCCGCGTGGTTGATGAAAAACTGGCTTGTAGCGCTGTCGGGGTCTGATGTTCTTGCCATAGCGACGGTGCCGCGGAGGTTTTTCAGGCCGTTGGATGCCTCGTTTATGATGGGCAGATTTGAGGGTTTTGCCTTCATATCTTTTGTCAGGCCGCCGCCCTGAATCATAAAGTTTTTTATGACGCGGTGGAAGATCGTGCTGTTGTAGAAGCCGTTGTTGGCGTATTCGATAAAATTTTTCACGGTGACAGGGGCGGCCTCCATGTCCAGTTCGAGGGTCATTTCGCCGAGGGCTGTTTTAATTTTCGCAAGAGGATTGGTCATATTTTCGCCTTTTTTTCCCAGATTTTGGGTATGGCGGATTTTTTACCGGCTAATAGTTTTCCAGAAAAATCGTTTTGGTCTTAAACAGGGCGGCATTATAGCAGTTTTGAGTCGCTGGTAAAGCGGATAAAATGTTTTTGCCGGACGGAAGAGAAAAGAGCCGGTTTACAATCCTCAAGGCGTAAGGTAGAATCCGTAAATGCGTCTTAAATTTGTTATATGCAAGGTTTTGCAGAAGGAGGCGTACTTGTGCGCTGCGCGAAGCGGAAACATTGTGGACATTGTTCTGATGGAGCAGGGTCTGCACAATACGCCGGATGCACTGCGAACTGAAGTACAGAAAGAGCTTGAGAAACTTGCGGATGTGGCGGGAAATAAATACGACGCGATACTTTTGGGCTACGGTCTTTGCGGCAATGGTATAACGGGGCTGCGCTGCGCAATTCCGCTGGTTGTGCCCAGGGCACACGACTGCATTACGCTGCTTTTGGGTTCGCTTAAGCGTCATCTTGAATACCAGGAAAATCATCGGGGCGTATATTGGTACAGCGACGGCTGGATAGGCACAGGCACGATGCCGGGACGGGAACGGTACGAGAAACTTCTTGCAGAATATACGGAAAAATACGGGTCGGATAACGCGGCGTACCTGATTGAAACCGAGCAGAGCTGGATGAAGGAGTACGGCTGGGCGGCGTATATCGACTGGGGTTTTGCCGGGGCAAAAGAACAGAAGGAATATACAAGGCGGTGCGCCAAGTATCTTGGCTGGAGGTTTGATGCGGTCAAAGGCGAGAGCGGATTGCTCCAGCGGCTGGTCGATGGCGACTGGAACAGCGGTGATTTTTTGATTATCAAACCCGGGCAGGAAATTCAGCAGGACCTGACCAGTGCGGGACTGATTCGAGCGGATGATTGTCAATGCACGTTCTGACTTATTTACCGGCAATTTTGTTCGGCAGCCTTGTCATAGCGGTCTTCTATGTCGAGTCAAGACTGCAGTTGGTCCGGCTGTGGGACAGGATTAGCAAGAGACCGCCGCGGAAAACCTTAAGTAAATCGCCAGCGATTGCCGTACATATTTTGTCCGCCGTCGGATTGTTGTGTATCCTATACGGGTATTTCGTCGAGCCGTATTGGGTGGAGGTCAACACTGTTCTGGTTACGACGACGAAATTAAAATCGGCGACCTTTCGGGTCGTACAGATTTCCGACCTGCACTGTACGGCAAAGCCGCGGGCCGAGGCGAAGGTTGTCGAATTGGTCAACCGGCTAAGGCCGGACATCGTCGTTTTTACCGGCGATACGCTTGGCCAGGCAGAAGGGCTGGGGCTTTTTCGAAAGACGATGGCCGCTCTGGAAGCGCCGCTTGGGAAGTTTGCCGTTACGGGCAACTGGGACGAGGAGTACTGGCGGACACTGAATCTTTTTGGCGGCACGGGTTTCAGGCGGCTTGTTCAGGATGTGGCCGATGTGACCAAAGACGGAGAGTCGATTCGGATTG
>JBGSSG010000323.1:0-1615 GCA_041737185.1 Anaerohalosphaeraceae bacterium | reverse complement strand
GTTCAAATTGAGATTAAAGATATAACGGATGGCTGGATACGGCCGCTGGCGGTGCTGTGTACGGACAGCCGCTGGCAGGGAGCCGGAGGAGCTGTGTTTTGCCTGCGGACGCATAACGGGATTGTGCCGAGGCGAAATGCCGTGCTTGGCAAATGGAAAACAGTCTCGCAGATAGATGCCGATACGCTGCGATTCCCGCAAAGGGGACAGCGGAGGCTTTTGTTTGATGTGAGCGTTCTTTCGGTCGCTGAAGGCAAGACACTGGCAAAGGCCCAGACGGCGTTCGATTATTTTGTGGGGCAGGATGAGGGATATATTGATTTTCAGGAAAGGCAAAGGCGCATCCTGGGGGCGTGTGTCGAGCTTGGCGCCGCTGCGGCAGGTTTCAAGGCCGAAAGCGGACATCGCGATTTTTTGTCCGACTGGATAAGTGAGGAAGGCAAAGGGATTGTGCAGGGCATCGAGGAGTTTGAAAGGGAAATGAATGGCCTTGAAAGTGGCAGGCCGGCTGACGAGGAAAGAATAGACTCTGCCTGCCGGACGCTTTTGGAGCAGGCGCCGGCAAACTGGAGATTAAAGGCGGCCGAGCTTTGTCTGCGATTGGCGGCTGTCTCGGCCCCGGCGCCGCCCGAACAGGTGGAGTTTGTCTGGGGTCTTGGCAATCGCTTGGAGATTGGGCCTGCGCGAATGCGGATGCTGATGGATAAACTTCTGCCCGTGCATCTGCAGGAAAAGCCGAACCTTGAAATTATGCTGGGCATTTCGGAAGGTATGAGCGGTGAAGAAATATGCCGGCATCTGACGGATGAATATCGCAAGTGGAATGCACGTGTCAATCATCCTGACGAGGCGGTAAGACAACAGGCCGATATGATGCTTTCATTGCTGACGCAGGTGCGAAGCAAATACGGACACATCGCCGCTGGGCTATAGTTTTCCCGCATCGTTACAGGGATTTACGGTGCGCAAATTTTTATCTGAAGCGCAACACTTTGGGTTGCTCCAAAAGACCTCTGCCGGGGCCGATTTTTCAACAGCCGCTCTGTTGCTATTTTCCACTTTGGTCATATGGCTTCTGTTTTATTGCCATCGGTCTTTTCCATTTTGACGTATAAGTGTCCTATTGAATCAGGAAAATCATCGTTTCTTATGCACTTAGCGATTACATTCGAGAACGTATAATATCTTTCGCACTTTGAAAAGTAGATAAAAAGAGTCCTTTCTTTGGTCGATGGTAGTTGAAACGATCAAAAAAACCGCAAAACCAGAGAAAGGACAGAATCATGCAGAACCCTGATTCGGCACAATCGGACAAGCTCTTGTGCAATGTGATTAAAATTAATGAGGCACAGATCCAGGATCATCTTGGCGAGATGGTCCGTTCTACGGTTGAAGAAACACTCAACGCCCTGCTGGATGCCGAGGCGGACCAGTTATGTAATGCCAACAAATATGAGCGGAGCGAAACCTGGCGTAACCAGCCGAACACAGACACTCACTGGGCCAACTGAATAATTTCCGCTCCGCTTAAAGCGTCGCTGTAAACACGAACATCGTCTATGGTACCGTTGAAATAGGAATAAGGCGTGCCTTCCTGTCTTGAGCCGATTATGAC
>JBGSSG010000306.1:0-1852 GCA_041737185.1 Anaerohalosphaeraceae bacterium | reverse complement strand
CTGTATAAAATTATGCAAAGGCTCGGCAAGGTGGTGGGCAATCTGGTTGGCCAGTATCTTGCCGGCGGCCACGTCGTCGCCATAGCTGAACCCGCCTGGGAAAACCAGTATCTGGAACGAGTCCAGAAGCGAAGCGTCTTCGATGATTCTGTTTATGTGAATCCGCTCTGCCTCGGCCCCGGCCAGTTGGAGCGCATATTGCGTCTCAAGGTCGCAGTTGACCCCCGCAGCCCGCAAGACTAAAGCCCTTACCTGTTCCATCGCTATCCTTTATGAACCCAACGCTTATTATCGCTTTTACGCCGTTATCCAAAGGCCAGAGGCTGCTGCCAGGCCTTTTTGAGCCGGTCGATATCCGCCTCGATAACCGGCCTGCCGGACGAATCCCTGACGCGAAGTTTTTTATGCGCTGCAACCTCGCCAATCTGTCCGAAAGGCAGATTGAGCATAAGCCTGGCAAAGGCGTCAAAATTTCCCGGCCCAACCTCGACGATATACCTGCCCGCCGATTCGCTAAAAAGCAGGGCGTCGCTGCGCACACAGTCGCCGGTCTTCGGCAGGCCGCGAAGGTCGGCCTCCGCGCCAAGCCCGCCGGCAAACGCCATTTCGGCAAGCGCAACAGCCAACCCACCTTCGGAACAGTCGTGGCAGCTTTGAACAATACCGGAGACAATCGCTTTGTGCATCTGCGCCGCTGTACGTGCGGAGCGATGGGGATTGGCCCGCGGAACGTTGGCGCCCAGATGTCCGCTCAGCCTGTAGTAATGCGACCCGCCAAGTTCGTTTGCGGTAAGGCCGACAACAAAGAGCAGATTGCCCGGCTCTTTAAGGTCCATCGTAACGCAATTTTTTACGTCCTCGACAATCCCTATCGCGCTTATCAGCAGCGTCGAAGGAATGGCAATTCTTGAGCCGTCCTCGCATTTGAATTCGTTGTTCAGCGAATCCTTGCCGGAGATAAACGGAAGGCCGAACCCGATAGCGCCGTCATAACAGGCCTGCGCCGCCCGAACAAGCGTACCGAGCGTCTCTGGCCGGGTGCAGTCGCCCCAGCAGAAGTTATCCAGCAGCGCAATCCTGTCGGGGTTTGCTCCAACGCAGACAAGATTTCGCACGACCTCGTCAAGGCCCGCCATCGCCATCCAGTACGGGTCGATATCGCCATAGCAGGGGTTCATACCGCAGGCGACAGCCAGGCCGCGGTCGCTGTCATATTTTGGCCGGATGACCGCCGCATCTGACGGACCGTCATTATCGACGCCGGTCAGGGGCTTTACCGCGCTGGCCCCCTGCACCTCGTGGTCATACTGACGGATTATCCATTCCTTGCTTGCGATGTTCCAACTGCCCAGAAGAGCAGTCAGTTCCTCCGTATAGTTTTCCTTTTCCGCAAGAACCGGCTCGCTCAATACAGGCGCCGACCACCTTGCCTTGCGGTCATATTTGCAAAGGCCCTCGTGCAGAAATTCCATATCGAGCCTGCCGACAACCTGGCCGTTGTATCGCAGCGTAAGATTTCTGTCGCCGGTGAATCTGCCGATTACCGTAGCCTCAACGTCCTCGGCGGCAAACAGGCTCAGAACCCTTTGGCAGTTTTCGGGCTTTACGGCAATCACCATTCTCTCCTGCGCCTCGCTTATCCATATCTCCGTATAATCAAGCCCTGCGTACTTCAAGGGAATTTTCTCAAGGTCAACCTCTGCGCCGAGCTTTTCGCCCATCTCCCCGACAGCGCTTGAAAGCCCCCCCGCCCCGCAGTCGGTAATGGCCTCGTAAAGCCCGGCGTCGCGGGCCTGCAGGAGAACATCGAGCATCTTCTTTTCCGTTATGGCGTTTCCAATCTGAACGGCGT
>JBGSSG010000263.1:0-2144 GCA_041737185.1 Anaerohalosphaeraceae bacterium | reverse complement strand
TTCGCTGCGACAGCCCGTAGCCACGGGCTTAAACACGCCGACCTTGAGTCCCTCTTCTGTCAGTATCCGCGCAATTCCGCCGGCAACCAGCGTCTTGCCAACGCCCGTATCGGTGCCTGTTATAAACAGTCCTTTGGCCTTTTGAAACGTCAAATCTTTCATAGGGTTTTAACAATCCCCGGCAAGTCGTTTGCAAGCGTTTCGTGAACAATCGAAAGCAGTTTTTGCAGGGTGTTTTCATCCATCGCCGGGGCGGGCATAAGGACAATGACATTGCCCAGCGGGCGAAGCATCGCCCCTTTGCGCCGCATCGCGGCGCAGAGCTTTGCCCCGACTGCGTGTTTATCATCGAAAGGCTCTTTTGTCTTTTTGTCTTTGACTAATTCGACACCTGCCATCAGGCCGCACTGACGCACATCGCCGACAAACGGCAGCGATTTCATTTCGGCAAGAGCGGCACTGATAATCTCGATTTTCGCAGGCAGCGATTCAATCAGCCGGTTCTTTTCAAAAAGCTCAAGGCTTGCTATCGCAGCGGCACAGGCCAGGGCATTGCCCGTATAAGTATGGCCGTGATAGAAAGTTTTGTGTTCTTCGATTCGGCCCAGAAACGCGTCGAAGACCTTTTGCGTCGTCAGCGTCGCCGCCAGCGGCAGGTATCCGCCGGATATGCCCTTGCCAAGACACATCAGGTCGGGCCGCACGTTTTCCTGCCGGCAGGCGAACATCGTCCCCGTCCTGCCGAAACCCGTGGCAACCTCATCGACGATAAGCAGCACATCGTATTTGCGCGCAAGGTTTTCGACGCCTTTGAGAAAACCTGCCGGGTGAACGAGCATTCCCGCGGCGCCCTGCACCAAAGGTTCAATGATGATACCGGCGATTTGGCCGGCGTGCTTTTTGAGCAGAGACTCCATATTCTCAAGGCTGTATTCTGCGCACTGTTTTGGGCTGCCGTCGAACCTGTACGGGTGCGGGGCCGGCACAAAATGAGTCTCAAACAGCAGCGGTTTGAAAATGCTGTGAAAAAGTTCCATCCCTCCCACGCTTACCGAGCCTATTGTATCGCCATGATAGGATTGGCGCAGGGCGATGAAACGAGTACGCTGTTTTTGGCCGAGGTTGTGCCAATACTGGTAAGCGATTTTAAGGGCGATTTCGACTGCCGTTGCGCCGCTGTCGGAATAAAAGACCTTCTGCAATCCCTCCGGAGCGATTTTTATAAGTTTTTCGGCAAGCTCAATCGAGCGGGTTTGTCCCAGGCCCAGCAGTGTGCTGTGTGCGATATTGTCTAATTGCGCACGGATTGCGTCGTCGATATGTTTTACCCTGTGGCCGTGGACATTGCACCATAGGCTGCTGACGCCGTCGATATACCGCCGACCTTCGGTGTCGATTAAATAAAAGCCTTCGCCCCGCTCGATTATAACGGGCTGGTCTGCAAGCCAGTCGGCCATCTGCGTAAAAGGATGCCACAAAAAACGTTTGTCAAGCTCCGCAAGTCTTTTTGTTTGTTCATCCATCGACGTTGATTACTGAGGCTTTTGCTGCTCTGCCGGCAGTCGTTTCATCGCTTGCGGCTCGCCAAAGACAGCCTTCAGATTATTTTCGTCTTTGAAGAACGCCTGGAGCTGGTCTGTCGATGCGGTTAGCACCACGCGGTCTTCGACCACCTCGTGTTTTAGCAGTTCAGGTTTTTCAGCCAGCAGCTTTTTGGTCTTGTCGGGATCCATCGCCGAAATCACAAGGTTGGGGTCGGTCTGATGAACCCGCAGGAAGGTGTGAGCGCCTAAAAGATGTACCCTGTACCACCCCCCGAACTGCTCCATCCGCTGGTCCTCGCCGGCAGTGAGGTCAAGAAAACGCCTGCCGTCAAGGTGAACAAGATGCGCTGTAAGCCTGCTTACCTTATCCTCTTTTTCAGTGATTGTAAGCTCATAAACCTTCTTTTCCGCATCGCCCTTAAAACACCACTTCTCATCATCCCCCGGCGTTTTGTTCCAGCAGCCTGCCAGTTTCGGGTCAAAATCAAGGGTCTTTTCATCGTACAGACAGTGCAGGCTCGGCACGCATCCGACCATCGCTATCGCAGACAAAAAGAGAATCATCGTTTTTTTCGACATAACCGTTCTCCTTTCCAAAAT
>JBGSSG010000253.1:0-3033 GCA_041737185.1 Anaerohalosphaeraceae bacterium | reverse complement strand
ATTCCGCTCGGCGATGCTTTATGAATTATGCCTTATGAACAACCGTAAAGGCTGGGTGCAGCAGTTTCATATAGGCGCGATGCGAAACGTCAACTCGAATATGACAGAGCGGCTCGGCCCCGACACCGGCTTCGATTCCATCGCCGATTATGAAGTGGCGATGCCGCTGGCAAAACTCCTCGACAGGCTTAATTCCGCCGGCTGCCTGTCCAAAACCATTCTCTACAACCTCAATCCAAAGGATAACGAGGTGTTGGCTGCGATAATCGGCAGCTTTCAGGACGGCTCATCCCCCGGAAAAATGCAGTTTGGCTCGGCCTGGTGGTTCCTTGACCAGATGGACGGAATCGTTAAGCAGCTTAACGCCCTGTCGAATATGGGACTCTTAAGCCGGTTCGTCGGAATGCTCACCGACTCCCGCTCCTTTCTTTCATATTCGCGGCACGAATATTTCCGGCGAATCCTGTGCAACATCCTCGGCCAGGAGGTCGAAAAAGGCTTCTGGCCCGCAGACACGGCGCTTCTCGGCCAAATGGTTGAAAACATCTGCTATAGCAACGCTCGAAATTACTTTGATATGCAATGTCCATAAAAAATAAAATAACGACACCCGCTGTCCCTTATTGTGCGGATTTTGTTTTTACTTGCCTGAAAAGTCTTGAATTAATCTCCTTTGCATTGTAATATCATAGCCAAACAGCGCCGTTTGACACATACAGAAAACGAGCCGGCTGCTTTGGAACGGATACAATCGATACAAGGAGAAGTAATGGACACAGTACTGGTGTTCCATTATGACAATAACGGCAGGGTACGGTTCCCCTGTCTTGCCTCTTGTCCCCCAGCCCTGGGAAAAAATCTTTTTGCCGTACTGGAAAATGCCCTGAATCAGACCGCAGGGGCCCTGGGAAAATTCTCGCCTGAGTTGTCCGCCCTCCTTATCGGCAAACGTTTTCAGCTTCGCATCAGCGACGAATTCCGGGAATGGGCCTGCCTGTGGCCTCACGAGATTGCCATCCACAAAGACGCCCTTGTACCTCCGGCCGGAACATCAGACCATTCGCTCTGGCTGGTCGCACTGCTTGACTGTTTGTTATATCACAGCCTCAATTCCCACCAGCACATTTCGCGTGTGCGACTGCACTGCCTCTGCTTCCTGAACGAAAATCGCGACATCCTCGCCGCGACAATCCGAACTTTCAAGGCTTATGCATCCCCCCTGTCAGACCCGCAATGGCTCGCAGCGCTGGAACAGGTTGACAATATACTTCTCCTGGAAAAATTCTGGCGATGGATAGGCAAACAGCATCTCGCACAGACCATTCTCAAAACCGACCCTCAGCAAAAAACCGGTACAGAACCGTCTTTAAAAATCTTATCGGAAAATACGCCGGCCCATTTATACTCGAACATGCCCTTGAGAATGATACCCTTCGCTTCCTTACGGATTTCAAAAACGTCTTCCTCGAACCGGATTCGGTTATTTTCGTCTATCAGCTCGATGGAAACATTTACAAGGCGATTCGACTGTGCGGATACGAAAATATTGACGCAATGGCATCCGAAGCGGCCTGCCAGAGCGTTTATTACGGCCAGGTCAGAACCGACATCTTCCATGACCACGGGAAATTTATTACCCCCTGGATAGCAAAACTTCGACTCTATGAAAAAGACCCCACGCTTTCGGCGCTGGCCCAGATGCTTATAAGCGACGAGGTACTTAAGGTCAATAACGCCATCGACCGCCTTTTGGAAAAAATACGCAAAAAACAGAATCGAGATGAGGCAATCCGCCTGCTTTACGCCGCCCTTTACTATCGGTTCAATCCCAATAACGGCATAAGCCGCTCTATCTGCCTGCAGGTGAACAAGTGTCTTGAGGATCTTCTCACTGAACGACCGTACTCTTTCCACCCTTCACAGGTGAATAAATCCGTTTTTCGCGGCCAGCCGGCCTCTGTTTCAATTCAAACCGTAAAGCCGCGAACCGTCCGTAAAGAAAAAATAGCGGCACGGGTTCTGTATGCCGTCAACGGCAAAAGAAAAGAACCTGTCATAATGCAGTTATCCGAGCAAAGCACAGGCGAAAACCTCGTCTTTGAGGCAGAACTGCCCGCCAAAAACGGCTGGATACACTACTCCGCCCAGATTTCCCTCGACAATGGAGAAACCTGGGAATTTGAGGAGCTTGACCCCAACTCGCACGGCCTGCTCAAATATACCTGCGATGAACGCGGCCAGCGAATCCTCAGCCTTTACGCCGATACCTTCAACCTTGAGCTGGACGGCAATCTCAAACCCGTCCGCGACGAGAACGGCCTTTACGTGTACGGAACTTTCGACGACATCGCAAATCAACTCCAGGACATAAAGGAACAGGGATATTCACGCATTTACCCCCTCGGGGCGCTTGAACTCGGTTGGGCGGGCGAAGCAGGCCCTGACCCTTCCGTATTTTCTGTCTGGGACGGAAGGACGGTTCGCAGGGATATGGGCGGCATCGAGGGCCTTCTAAGGCTGCAGGAACGCGCCGAAAGCCTCGATATGAAGGTCATACTCTGTGTCCTCTCTCATTTTTCCAGGGCAAACACTAATTACGCGTACAACTTCCCAGTCTATATAGTCGGACCGGACAGCAGGCTGACGCGAAGAGCGGGCTGGGACGGAGAATGGGCCGAGTGGCTCGACAGTTTTATGGTCAATATGAGAGATTTTGAAAATGTTGACTGCCTGGCAAAAATTTATACCGAACTGGCCGAGCTTGGGTTTGGACTGCGCGTCGATGTCGGGCACGGATTTGACACCGTATTCCCCGTACACCAGGACGCGGCAAGACTTGCACGGTTATTAGGACAGGTTACCCTTAAGGGTTTTGAGCCGGTTGACCTGCGAGGCTCCTGGGAACCGAACATCTCTTTGATGCATATATGCTATCAAATCCAAAAGGCCGTCCCCTCGGCAACCGTGATTTATTCCGAACAATGGCACGGCAACGAAGCCCGAATGATAAAATCAGGCACAATACCTTACGAT
>JBGSSG010000231.1:0-14161 GCA_041737185.1 Anaerohalosphaeraceae bacterium | reverse complement strand
ATTTTGGAGGCTGGGGCCGAAGGGTTTTGGGGGGATTGATTTGAGTCAGGGCCAGGCTGCGGTCAATACCGCCCTTTCTCAAAGGATAGGGTTAGGCGTTGGGGATGATATAGTTGTGCGTGTTCAAAGGGCGGGCAGGCTTTCGAGCGAGCTTGCGATAGTGCCGGAATCGTCGGGACAAGCCGGGTTTCGGTGGAAGATTTCCGATGTGGCCGATGACGGGCATTTCGGCAGGTTCGCCATTGTCGGCGGGGCGGGGTCTTCGCTGAATGTGTTTGTGCCGATAGAGCGGCTCAGCCGGGATGTCTATCCGAATGAGGGTGCGAATTGCCGGGCGAATATGATTCTGGTGTCCGGCCGGTCGGATAAGGGGGCGATTGAAAAGGCGGTTGAGGGGAAAATAGAACTGGACGACCTTGGCCTTGAGGTTCGTGAGTATAAAACGAAGGTTTCGGGTCGGAGCATCTTTGAGATTCGCGGCAAAGATGTGTTTTTGGATGACGCGGCAGGAGAGTTGCTGCTTTCTGCCGACAAAAACGCACGGGGGATTTTTACATATTTTGTCAACGAGATACGCATCGGTCAAAACAGTACGCCATATTCGATGGTGGCGGGAGTTGGGGACAAAGGTGAATTATTCGGCGAACTGGGGGAGAAAGATATATTATTGAATGAGTGGCTGGCGGATGATTTGCAGGCCCAGGTCGGCGATGAGGTAAAGCTTGGGTATTTTATTCCCGCGACAGGCGGCGCCCTGCGTCAGGACAGTCGTGTGTTTCGAGTGGCGGGGGTTTTGCCGATGATGGGTGTTGGGGCGGATTCGACGCTGATGCCGGATTTTCCGGAGCTTTCGGATAGCGAAAATTGTCGGGACTGGAAACCGGGGATGCCGATAGACCTTGGCAAAATACGCCCAAAGGATGAGCAGTACTGGCAGAGGTGGCGGGGTGCGCCGAAGGCGTTTGTGTCGCTGCCGGCGGGGCAGTCGATGTGGGGCAGCAGGTTCGGTAATCTAACGGCAGTCCGGTATGAATGTGATGGTTCGGGTTTTAAGGCGATTCTGGAAAGAGTGAAGTCGTCGTTCAAGAGCGGCCTGGCGGGGCTGGCGATTGTCGATGTCAGAGCAGCGGGGATAAAGGGGGCTTCGGGCACGACGGATTTCGGGGGCTTGTTTGCGGGTATGAGTTTTTTTCTGATTGTGTCGGCCCTGCTGCTGCTTGGACTTGTTTTCGCGTTTGAGCTTGAGAATCGCGCGGGACAGGTCGGGATTTTGAAGGCGGTCGGATTTTCGGGCCGGCGTATCGCGGCAGTGTTTGGAGCGGAGGCTTTGGTGATTGCGATTTTGGCAGCGGCGGCGGGGGCTGCTGCCGGTGTTGGTTATACAAAGCTGATTCTTTCCGGTCTTGCGGGCGTATGGCAAGGCGCGGTCGCGGGGACGGCCATTGAGTTTTCATTCAAGTGGCGTACGCTTTTTTTGGGATTTGCGGCAGGGACGTTTGCGGGTCTGCTGACGATGGGCGTACGAATCAGGCAGCTTCTAAAGCATCAGGCGAGGGAACTTTTATCGTTTAAGGGACCAAAAATAAACGGCTGTGCAGGCGGGGCAGGAAAGTACGGACTTATCGCAGGGGTGATACTGATTGCCTCGGCTGCGGCGGTTGCGATTGTTTTCGGGGCCGGCGGGAGCAGAAAGGCGGCTGGAGCGTTTTTCGGTTCCGGTGCGATGTGTCTGGGCGGGCTTTTAATTTTGGCAAGATATGTTCTTTTCCGAATTGCCTGCGCCGGCGTCTCGGCGGCAGGTACGTTCCGGGGTCTTGCGTTAAGGTCGGTTGTACGCCGACCCGGACGGAGCCTGGCGGTTGTCGCATTGCTGGCTATGGGAGTTTTTTTTGTGATAGCGACGGCCTGGCAGGGAATTGCTCAAGGCGACCCTTTTGACAGAAAAAGCGGCACGGGCGGTTTTGCATTATGGGCACAGAGCGGCATCGGGATAACGGGGGATTTGAACGAGCAGGGTTATCGGCAGAAGCTGGGTATGGAAGAAGCGGGTGATTTTGAGGTTGTGGGATTTCGAATGCTGCGGTCTGAGCAGGCCAGTTGTCTGAATCTGAACCGTGTGAGCAGGCCGACGCTGTGGGGTGTTGAGCCGGGGCAGTTGGCGGGCCGGGATGCGTTTTCTTTCCGAAAGGTTATTGACGGGACGGAGAAAAAAAGTCCGTGGCTTTTGCTTGAAGGTCAAAGGGGGCTGGATGTGGCGCCGGCGATAGGGGACTGGGCGAGCGTGTATTGGGGGCTTGGGCTTGATATCGGGGACAGGCTCGGATACGAGGATGAAACCGGCGGGCGTTTTTTTCTTGAGATTGTCGGCCTGCTGGATAATTCTGTGTTTCAGGGCGGGCTGATAATCAGCGATAAAAATTTTGTTTCGCGTTTTCCGTCGCAGCCGGGGCGGAGTGTGTTTCTGGTTGATTGCGCAAAAGACAGGGCAGAGGCGGTCGGCAGGTCGCTTAGCAAAGCCGGGCGCGATTACGGTCTTGAGGTCATACCTGCGTCGGGGCGGCTGGCGGAATTTTTACGGGTTGAGAGGACGTATCTTGCGATATTTACCGCGCTGGGATTTATCGGGCTGCTTTTTGGCAGCGCAGGCCTGGGGCTTGTGGTGGTTCTGAATGTCTTGGAACGGCAGGGTGAGCTTGCGATGCTTGGTGCGATGGGTTACCCGAAGCGTCGGCTAAAAGCGATGCTGTTTGCCGAGCATGCGATGTTGCTGGCGGCGGGATTATTTTGCGGGCTGGCAGGCGCCGCTGTCGCGGTGATTCCATCGGCGGCGCGGTCGGGCGGCGGGCGGTATGGTTTGTCGGCGCTGCTTGTTTTGATTATCGCGGTCAACGGGATTTTATGGGTACAGTTGGCGTGCAGAGTTGGTCTTGGAAGAAATTTTCTGGAGTCTTTGCGAAATGAGTAGCGGCGTATGACAAGCAGGATCGGAGATTTTGCAATCCGACGGGGTCTGCCTGGGCTGCTTGCGGCAGGGGGTATTGCGCTGGTCTGGTTCTGGGTCCAGGAGTTTATGACATATACTGTTTTGCCGAGAGAGCCTGGAGCGGACAGGCCTGTTGCAGTCGGGACAGTGGAGGTCGGGCGGTCTGCGGACTGGCTTACAGAGCCGCTGCTGGAAAGCTTCGCCGCTGCGCCGCAAGACAGAAAAGGCGATTGGCCTTGTTTTCGCGGGCCAAATTACAACGGCGTAAGTCCTGAAGATGTTAAACTGCTTCGGCAATTGCCCGCGGGGGGACTGAAAAAACTGTGGCAGTTAAATCTTGGTGAAGGATACGCAGGTCCCGCGGTATGGAAGGGGATGGTGTATGTGCTGGATTATGACGCGGCGCGACAGGCGGATGCGGTGCGATGTTTTCGACTGTCGGATGGGCAGGAGATTTGGCGGTATTCGTATCCTGTTCGCGTGAAACGCAATCACGGTATGAGCAGGACGGTTCCTGCGGTTGCCGACGGTTTTGTGGTAAGTATTGGACCGAAATGCAATGTAAGCTGTCTGGATGCGATGACGGGAAAAGTTTTGTGGACGATGGACCTTGCCGGTCGGTACGGCACGGAGGTTCCGCTTTGGTATGCAGGTCAGTGTCCGCGGATAGAGGACGGCAGGGCGATACTTGCGCCGGGGGGTTCGGCGCTTATGGCGGCAGTGGATTGCGCGACGGGTAAGGTCGTATGGGAGTCGGGAAATCCGGGCGGGTGGAAGATGACGCACAGTTCGATTTTGCCGATTACGTTTGCCAATCGGCGGATGTATGTATATTGCGGCAGCGGCGGGGTCGCGGGGGCGGATGCACAAACAGGAAAAATACTGTGGAGCAGCGATGAATGGAAACTTCGGACAAATATACCCGCGCCTGTGGATTTGGGGCAGGGGAGATTGTTTTTTTCGGCGGGGTATAATAAGGGCAGTATGCTGATGAAGCTTACGGAGGAGCGGGGGGAAATTATTCCGAATGTTGAATGGACTGTCGGGCCGGAGGTGTTCGGGTCGGACCAGCAGACGCCGATATTTTATAAGGGGTATTTGTATGGAGTGCGCCCCGACTGCCAGCTTGTCTGTATGGATACCGGCGGCAAAATTATCTGGGCAAGCGGAGGGGCGAACAAATACGGGCTTGGGGCATATATGATAGCGGATGATATGTTTTTTGTCCTGAATGATGACGGTGAATTGTCTTGTATTAAGGCAGGCCCTGAGCGTTTTGAGCTGGTTTGGCGGGAGAAATCGCTTCCCGGCCGGGAGAGCTGGGGGCCGCCTGCGCTGACGGAGGGGAAACTTATCGTGCGGGATTTGACGACAATGGTGTGCCTCGATGTTTCGGCGGATGGTTCTTTAGTTGAGTAGGACAGGGGTAAGGGTTATAATACTCAATCTGGCGGATAGATAAACAACATAAGAACTCAAGAACACAGGAACTCGGAAACACAAGAAGATTGACGATTTACGATTGACGATTGAAAAATAACAAATCGTAAATCGACAATCGTAAATTATGGGTACTTTTTGCAAGGAGTTTTTTAATGCAAAGGCCGGGCAGTAAATTTTGGGCAGGGGTGGTTATAGCCGCGGCGATAGCGGCGGGGTTTATCGCAGTTATTCGGATGGACGGCGGCGGCAAAGAAGGGAGCGGGCTTTCCGGGGAGTATCTGTACGAGCTTGGGGAGTTTGAAAAGATTGAGCCGTCGAAGATTCTGTATGAGCAGGCGGGCGGGACGATAAAGACAGGATTTGTACATTCGCGAGCTGTTTGTATAGGTCCGCAGGACGGGCTTTATATTGCCGGCGACACTTCCATAGCGATTTTGGCGGGCGGGGACAGAAAGACGATAGAACTTTTGGCGGAACCGACCTGTACAGCCGTTCTTGCCGACGGGGAAATAATAACAGGACTTGGAAGCCGTATCGCGGTTTTGGCTGCTGACGGGCGGAAACTTGCCGATTGGCCCGCACTTTCGGAAAAAAGCATCTTCACAAGTATTGCGTTTGACCGTGATTTTGTCTTTGTTGCCGACGCCGGGCTTGCGCTGATTCACAGGTTTGGCTATGACGGAAAGCTTGTCGATTCATTCGGCGCAGCCGACCCGCAGCAGGATAAGCCGGGCTTTGTGGTGCCAAGTCCGTACTTTGATATAGCGATGGGAGGAGATGGTCTGTTGCGGGCGGTCAATCCGGGCAGATGCCTGATTGAGGCCTGGACGACGGACGGCCATCGCGAATGGGCATGGGGAAGGCGGTCGGTAAAACTTGAGGATTTCAGCGGCTGCTGCAATCCGGTAAATATAGCCCTTTTGCCGGACGGCGGATTTGTAACGGTTGAAAAGGGGCTGGTGCGCGTTAAGGTCTATGACGGGGATGGGAATTTTGTCGGCGTTGCGGCAGGGCCGCAGCAGCTTGAATGGGCCGGGCCTGTTCGGGTGTGTGAGCGGGTCGAGGATTGCGGGGCGAAAGGATTTGACGTGGCCGTTGACGGCAAAGGGCGGATTTACGTGCTGGATACGGTAAATAATGTCGTGCGTATTTTTGAGAAAAAACAGCGGACAGAGCAGAAATGAAACTTCCAAATCGAAGAGCGTTTTTTAGAGGCCTTATGCGGTACTCGGCTCTTGCCGCTCTTGGCGTTTTTGCCGGCGCGAACTTTTACAAACGCCGCAAAGGTCTGTCCGGCCAGGAGTGTATAGACGGGCGCGGCGTGCTTGCCTGCGGCCAATGTGCAAGGCTGAAAGGTTGCTCCCTGCCGCGGGCGATTTCCTGTAAAAATCATTTTGACGCGGGAAAGGCCGATGAAGGATAAGGTACAATTTACGCGGAGGGATTTTCTTCGCGAGGGTTTATGGGGCGGCGGTCTTGCCGGTCTTGGCGCCGCTGCGGCCGGTCTTTTGGCAGGCGCCCGCGGGGATAAATGGGTCTGGCAGATTGACCCGAGGAAGTGCGTGGCGTGTGGGAACTGCGCGACGTACTGCGTGCTGAATGTCTCGGCGGTAAAATGTGTTCACGCCTACGCGATGTGCGGGTACTGCGATTTCTGCACGGGATACTACCGCCCAGACGTACAGAAGCTCGATACCGCGGCGGAAAATCAGCTTTGTCCGACCGGTGCGATAATCAGGACGTTTGTCGAAGACCCATATTTTGAATATACGATTGACGAGGGGCTGTGCATCGGCTGCGGCAAATGCGTCAAGGGGTGCAATGCGTTCGGCAACGGCTCGCTGTTTTTGCAGGTTCGGCATGACCGCTGTCTTAACTGCAACCAGTGCGCGATAGCCCAGGCCTGTCCGTCGGGCGCTTTTGTTCGTGTCCCTGCCGATAGTCCGTATCTGCTTAAGGACAAGCTATGAGTCGCGGCCGGCTGATTATTTTAGCGGTCTGGCTGTTTTCGGCGTGCGGGTGGGCAGCCGAGCGATTTGGGCCGCCTCAGTTTGAAAGTGATTATAAGCTGCCGACTGCGACGACTCCGCCCGGCAGGTCGTGGACGATGGAATATGTCGATGCCGCGGTTCTGGTTGCGGCGATTTCTATTGCGAGTTGGCTTACGCTTAAGGTGCGCAGCAGGCGATGGATATTGTCGCTGATGATTTTTTCCCTTGTTTATTTTGGTTTTTACCGCAGGGGGTGTGTCTGTTCGGTTGGGGCAATCGGGAATGTTGTAACGGCTGTCTTTGACTCCGGGTATGCGCTGCCGGCGGCGGTGTTGTTGTTTTTTATCCTGCCGCTGGTGTTCACGTTGTTTTTCGGACGCGGTTTCTGCGCGGCGGTTTGTCCGCTCGGCGCTCTGCAGGACATAGCGCTGCTAAAGCCTGTAAAGGTGCCTGCGGCGCTGGAAGGTGCGCTGCGTCTGGGCGCATTTTTGTATCTTGCTCTTGCGGTTCTTATGGCGGGCACAGGCAGCGGTTTTATAATCTGTCAATACGACCCGTTTGTAACGGTGTTTCGTCACAGCGGGAACTGGAATATGTGGGTACTGGCCGGCGCGGTACTGGCGTTGTCGGTTTTTGTGGGCCGGCCTTATTGCCGGTTCGCCTGTCCTTACGGGCTTTTGCTTCGCCAGGCCGGTCGGCTTTCGCGCCGGGCGGTTACGATTACCCCGGATAAGTGCATACATTGCCGGCTTTGCGAGGGGGCCTGCCCGTTTGGGGCGATTACATTGCCGACGGAGGAGTGGCCGGCCAGCGATTTTGAGAAGAGCAAAAAGCGTCTCTGGCGGCTGATTATATCACTGCCTGTGCTGATATTTTTGTGCGGCTGGGCGGGGTCGCAAACGCATACGTTTCTTGCTGTGTCCAACGCGCAGGTGCGATTGGAAGAGCGGGTTAAGGCCGAACTGGCCGGTACGGCAACTGGACGGACGGAGGCCAGCAAGGCGTTCTGGAGCAGCGGGCGGAGCGTGGAAGAGCTTGAGTCGCAGGCCGCGAAGATAAGGGGGAAGTTTTATTACGGCAGTTGGTTTGTCGGCGTCTTTTTCGGGCTGGCGGCCGGGGCGGAACTTATAAAACACAGCATTCGCTGGCGCAGAACGGACTACGAGGCGCACCGTGCGGGCTGCCTCGGGTGCGGAAGGTGCTTTGCATATTGTCCTGTGGAGCAACAGAGAAGAAACGCCGCAAGAGGAATAACCGCCAATGAACAGCCCTGAACATAGCTTCATCGAGAGGTCGGCAAATCCGTGGTATCAGTCGTTTGCAGGCGGGGCGGCGGTGAGCTTTGTTTTTTCCGCCATCGTCGCGGCGATGCTGGGCTGGACATTTTGGCAGATACGATTTGTCGATGAGCCGCGGGCAAAGAGGCTTGCCGAGATGCAGGAAAAGTATTCGCTGCAGGGGGTTGATTCGGCGCTCGAGGGCCAAATCCGCAGCCTTGATACCGAGCTTCGCAGGGACCAGTTCAGGAGGCAGCGTTTTGTGTACAGGGGGACGGTATATCTTGTCGGCGGGCTGCTGGTGTTTTCATTTTGTGTGCTGGCGGCGCGAGGCCTTGCCGGGCCAAAGCCCCGGCTTAGCCAAAATCCCGACCTGCGGGCTATACAGATAAGACATGCTGTCCAGGCAAGACTGGCGGTTACGATTGCACTTGTAGCGATGGGCAGTTTCGCCCTTTTTATGTCGCTGTGGACTTCATCGCATCGGCAGGATGTGCCGCGGGATGGGCAGCCTGTTTTGCCTGACTGGGCAGACAGGGCGGCTGGGCAGTGGTGCAGTTTTCGCGGGCCGTGGGGCAACGGCGTTGTCGTCGCCCAAAACATTCCAACTGAATGGGACGGGCCTTCGGGCAAAAGTATCTTGTGGAAATCGGATGTGTCTTTGCCTGGGCACAGTTCGCCGATTGTCTGGGACAAGAGGGTGTTTGTCAGCGGGGCTGATGGGGCGGTACAGAAGATATTTTGTTTTGACGGCGACAGCGGAAAGCCGCAGTGGGATGGGATAATTGATATTGGCCGGGCCAAAGACAGGGCAAAGCCGGAGATTTCAGAAGATACGGGTTATGCGGCATCGACGCCGGCGACGGACGGTAAGTTTGTCTGCGCGATTTTTGCCACGGGAGATATAGGCTGTTTCGATATGGCCGGCAAGAAAGTCTGGGAAAAGGCGATGGGTGTGCCTGAAAGCGCGTATGGATACGCCAGTTCGCTTGCGGTTTTTGACGGGCTGGTGTTCGTTCAGTTTGACCAGGGCAGTGAGCCTGGCAAAAGCAGGCTGATTGCGTTTGAGCTTGCAACGGGCAAAACGGCCTGGACAAGTCCGCGACCTGTACCCAATTCGTGGACAAGCCCGACAATCGCCAGGACCGAGAAAGGTTATCAGATTCTTGCCAGCGGCAGTCCGTGGCTGGCCGGATATGATGTATCCGAGGGGAAGGAATTATGGCGGGCGCAGTGCCTTGGCGGGGAGGTTGCGCCCAGTCAGATATGGACATCGGGGCTGGTTTTGGCGGTAGAGCCTTATAACAGGCTTGTCGCGGTCAGGCTGGAAAACGGCGGGGGGGATGTAAGCGAGGGCGCGGTACTCTGGCGGGCGGATGGCAATATGCCTGATATATGCAGTCCTGTAAGCGATGGCAGATATGTCTGGACGCTCACGACAAATGGTCTGCTGGATTGTTTTAGTCTTGTTGACGGTGGAATGGTGTATGAAAAGCAGCTTGGCGGGAAATTTCAGGCCTCGCCGAGCATTGTCGGGGATGTGCTGTATTTTCTGAGCCGGTCGGGCCGGATGCTGATGGTTCGCGCCGGCGGACAGTACGAGGAGCTTGGGGCAAACGAGCTTGGACAGGAGTGTTTCGCCTCGCCTGCATTTGTCGAAGGAAGGATTTATGTCCGTTCCAAGACGAGTCTTTTCTGTATAGGGCAAAAATGAAGATACAGACGGACACAGACTTTATTGAACAGCTCATCGAGAGGACAGGCGGCCGGCCGCAGCGGATTTTGGAGATACTGCACGGGATACAGGGTCATTTTGGTTATCTGCCGAAGGAGGCGCTTGAGAAGGTTTGCCTGCTTACTGAAATTTCCGCATCGCAGTTGTGGGGTGTTGCGACTTTCTATGATGAGTTTCGATTAAAGCCTGCCGGACGTCATCTGATTAAGGTATGTGTCGGCACTGCCTGTCATGTAAAGGGAGGCCAGCGGGTTTTTGAGGCCTTTTGCCGATACCTGGATATTCCCGATGGCGGGGATACCGACCCTCGTGGGATGTTCACAGTGCAAAAGGCGGCCTGTCTTGGCTGCTGTATGCTGGCCCCGGCGGTGCAGATTGACAAAATTATCTACGGTCAGCTTACGGCACAGAAGGTGCCGGAGGTGCTGCGTGATTTTCTTGACCAGCAGAAACCGGCCGAGGCGACGGAAGAGAAATTAATGGTTGCCTGCGGGACAGGCGAGCTTCGGGTCTGTCTTGATTCGAGTTGTCAGGCGGCAGGTTCGGCGAAGGTATATGCCGCGCTGAAAGAGGCGGTACACAGGGCAGGAGCCTCGGCTGCGGTCAAAAGCGTGGGTTGTCCCGGTATGTCGTACGCGGCGCCGATAGTTGACGTAGCGCTTGGCGACGGCAGGCTGTACAGATACGGCCGGGTCAGGCCGGAAGAGGCCGGCGAGATTGTGCTGCGTCATTTTCGTCCTGTGGGGATGCTGGGTCGATTGCGGAACGGGTGGGGGATGTTTCTTGAAAGGCTGCTTGAGGACCGAATCGGGAAACCGCCGGTAAGGTTTGCCGCCGGCGTGCACGACAGCGCGATAGACGATTATCTGGCGGGGCAAAAGCACATCGCCACCGAGCACTGGGGCGATATGGACCCGCTGAACATTGAGGAATACATTGCGCACGGCGGGTTTGAGGGTTTTCTAAAATGTGTAAAGGAAAAAACGCCGATGCAGGTAATCGGCGAGATTGAGCGCAGCGGTCTTCGCGGCAGAGGCGGCGGGGGGTATCCTTCGCATTTGAAATGGGCCGCTGTCGCCAAAGCCGACGCGCAGCAGAAATACGTTGTATGCAACGGGGATGAAGGCGATCCGGGGGCGTTTATGGACCGGATGCTGATGGAGTCGTATCCGTTTCGCGTTCTGGAGGGAATGATAACGGCGGCCCGGTGCGTCGGGGCGAGCAGGGGTTATCTGTACATACGCGCCGAGTACCCGCTGGCGGTGGAACGAATGGCAAAGGCGATAGAAATATGCAGGCGGCACGGCTATCTGGGGGAAAATATTTTCGGCAGCGGTTTTAGTTTTGATTTGGAGATTTGCCGGGGCGCTGGGGCGTTTGTATGCGGCGAAGAGACGGCTCTGCTTGCCAGCATAGAGGGCAGGCGCGGGATGCCGAGGCTTCGTCCGCCATACCCGGCACAACAGGGGCTGTGGGGATTTCCGACGCTGGTGAACAACGTCGAGACGTTCGCGGTTGTTCCGTGGATTATACGCAGCGGCGCGAAGGCGTTTTCATCGCTCGGCACGGCAGGGAGCAAAGGTACAAAGGTCTTTGCGCTTGCCGGCAAGATTGTCAACGGCGGGCTGGTTGAGGTGCCGATGGGCGCTACGATAAGACAGATAGTCGAGGGACTTGGCGGCGGAATCGCCGGGGGCAAGAAGTTTAAGGCGGTTCAAATCGGCGGGCCTTCGGGCGGGTGTGTGCCGGCCCATCTGGCCGATACGCCGATTGATTATGAATCGCTGCACCAGGCCGGCGCGATTATGGGTTCAGGCGGTCTGGTAGTCCTTGACGAGGACGACTGTATGGTCGATATCGCCAGGTATTTTCTGGAGTTCACACAGACGCAGTCGTGCGGGCGGTGCACATTCTGCAGGGTCGGCACGAAAAGACTTCTGGAGATGCTGGAGGGTTTGTGCCGGGGCGAAAACGTCGATATTGAGCGGATGGAGTCTCTTGCCGAGCAGATTCGTGCGGGCAGTCTGTGCGGATTGGGCAGGACGGCGGCCAATCCGGTGCTGTCAACGCTGAGACATTTCCGGGATGAATACACGGCGCATCAGCAGGGAAAGTGCCCGGCGAAGCGATGCAGGTCGCTGATACATTTCAGCATTACCGATAAGTGCATCGGCTGTACGATTTGCGCGCAGAGGTGTCCTGCGGGAGCTATTGAGCCGAGGCCTTATCAGCGGCACGAGATTAATCAGATAAAGTGCGTTCGCTGCGGGACGTGCAGGAGCGTCTGTCCTGCCGAGGCGGTGGAGGTGGAATAGACAAATGAGTCGCGATGTGAGCACAGTTCGATTGACGATTGACCGAAAGGCTGTGGAAGTACCGGCAGGGACGATGATACTGCAGGCGGCCCGACGGCTTGGTATTTTTATACCGACGATGTGCTGCGGGGAAGGGTTTGAGCCTTCGACAAGCTGTATGGTCTGCGTTGTGGAAGCGGCGGGGTTTAAGCATTTGCTTCCGGCCTGCGGTGCGCTTGCGCAGGATGGGATGGAAATTTTTACAGATACTGCCGTTGTGATTAAGGCGCGAAGGGCGGCAATTGAGCTTTTACTTAGTGAGCACGCCGGCGATTGCCTGGGTCCCTGTCAGACGGGCTGCCCCGCGGGGATGGATATTCCGCTGATGATTGAACAGATTGCAGAAGGCAGGCCTGATTTGGCGATAGCGACGGTCAAGCGCGATATCGCTTTGCCGGCGGTTCTTGGAAGGATTTGTCCTGCGCCCTGTGAAAAGGTATGCAGGCGGGCCGGCTGTGACGGGGCTGTTTCGATTTGTCTGCTCAAAAGATTTGCCGCAGATGCGGACCTTAATCTGGAAAATCCTTACCTGCCCGTATGCAGGGGATCGGCCGGCAAAAAAGTTGCGATAGTCGGGGCAGGCCCGGCGGGTCTTTCTGCCGCGTATTATCTTGCGCGGGACGGCGTCAGATGTGCGGTGTTTGACAAGTCCCAAAGGCCCGGCGGGGCCTTGCGGACAGGGCCGGGCAGGGAGATACTGCCCGATGAAGTTTTAGACAGTGAGATAGAGCAGATTTTTCGTATTGGTCCCAGGTTTCGCGGCGGGGTGGAGATTGGCAGGGACATTTTATTTGACAGGCTTTGCGAGGAATTTGACGCCGTATTTGTTGCTTCGGGCGGGACGGATGTGAATGATATCAGTTCGTTCGGACTTGAGATGGGCCAAAGGGGCGTGTGCGTCGAGCCGCGGACGTATCATACCGAAAGAGCAGGCGTTTTTGCCGGCGGGCGGTCGATTGGCAGGGCAAACCTGTCTGTGCGAGCGGCAGCCGACGGGAAGGAAGCGGCGGTATCAATCGTTCAGTATCTGTCGGGTTTGCCCATAACCGGACCAGTTGAGCGTTTTAACAGCAGACTCGGACAGGTAAGCGAGGATGAGATGCGGTGTTTTCTTGCGGGAGCGAGCAGCGCAGGCAGGATTAAGCCGGTAAATCAATCCGGCGGCTATTTATATGAGCAGGCTCAAAAAGAAGCCCAAAGATGCCTGCATTGTGAATGTTTGAAGGCGGAAAGTTGTCTGCTGCGTCAGCAGGCCCAAACGAACCAGGCACGTCAGCGGTCGTATAAAGGACAACGCAAAGCTTTTATCAGACAAAATCACCCGGCGGGGGTTGTTTTTGAGCCGGGAAAGTGTATCCTGTGTGGGTTGTGCATCCAGCAGGCACAAAGGCAGGGCGAGGGTCTTTGTTTTGCGCACAGGGGATACGAGGCGAAGGTATCCGTGCCGTTTGAAAAGGAGCTGCGGGAAGGGCGTATAAGTTTCACGGCTGAATGTGTTGATGTGTGCCCGACAGGGGCGCTGGCGATAAAGAAAAAGAAAACTTAATTTGCGGAGAGGATTTATGCTGACAGGGAAAACAATGAGGCTGGTTTTTGTGACTGGATTGGCGATTGCTTGTTCGGGCTATGCCGCCGACTGGCCCCATTGGCGCGGGCCCGGCTATAACGGCATCTCGGCGGAAAAGGACTGGAACGCTGCTGCGCTGAATGGACAAACACGGCCTGTATGGCAGGCGGAGGTTGGGACGGGGTTTTCCTCGATTTCCATTGCCGACGGCAAAGCGGTAACCTGCGGCAACACTAACGGCAATACGGACGTCGTTAGCTGTTTTGACGCGGCAAGCGGAAGTCTGCTCTGGAAATACGAATATCCTGAACCTTTAAGTTCGGGCAATTACGAGGGCGGGCCGAACGCTACGCCGACAATTTCGGATGGGAAGGTATATACGCTGAGCAAGAGCGGCAGGGCGTTTTGTCTGGACCTGCAAACCGGCAAGGTCGTCTGGCAGGCCGAGTTGGGAATACCATTGCCCCAGTGGGGTTTGGCCGGTTCGCCGGTGATTTCAGGTCAGAAGGTCATTTACAACGCCGGCGATGCCGGGATTGCGATGGATAAGGATAGCGGGAAAATACTTTGGAAAAGCGACAATAAACAGGGAGGTTACGCAAGTCCGGTTCCCCTGCCTGCAAAGGACGGCGCGGCGATACTGATGTTCGGCAGGGAAAGCCTGATGTGTCTTAAGGCCGAGGACGGCGTTTTGCTTTGGTCGTATCCGTGGAAGACCCAATATGATGTGAACGCCTCGGACCCGATTGTGAACGGGAGTGAAGTATTCATAACCTCCGGCTATAATCACGGCTGCGCTTTGCTCAAAATC
>JBGSSG010000226.1:0-2951 GCA_041737185.1 Anaerohalosphaeraceae bacterium | reverse complement strand
GCATATTCCGGCTACGTCCATTCCCGCCTTCTCATAGACAGCAAGATGTCTGTCCACGTTCTGTCTATCAGCGGCCATTACGATAACGTCTATCTCCGGACTTTTCGATTCAGGCTCTTCCACAGCCACGGTCTTGATTATTGCGCGGGCCGACTCGAAAGGCAGTTTCTTCTGAACCTTGCTCATAGCCGCTTCATCGAGCTTTTCTGCGGCCATACGCGGCAGCTTTATCTGGTCGATGAACAAATCATCAGAGGCAAGAGCGGTAACAACGGCCCTTCCCTTAAAGCCCCCCGTCCGTACCAGTTCGCGAATCACATCTATCGACCACCGCTGCCAGGCGGGGCTGCGCGGAGGGATATCCTCTGGTTTTTGCAGTATGGCCGCGGCACTAAGGACAGGCCCCCGGCCATTGAAGGCCAGTTGGGCCATTCGCAAAAAGCCGCTGCCCAAATCAACCCCAATCGGGCAGACATGTTTTCCGAACAGATTCAACATATTCTTCGTTTCCGTACGAACAGTATTCAGACCATCCGAGCGGTCAGGCAAAGGCCCGACTCGTCCCCTCTTTGGTCGTCAGGAAAAGGACTCGGCATTAGAACCTGTTCGAATGGCATATACTTGACGCACCCTGCACGGCAGGCCTTATAAAACCTAAGAAACAATTCAAAAGCGGTCAAAGAACGACTGTTTGCACCGACAGGTCCGGTAAAACCGGCTCCATTAAAAGGTTATTTCCCCCTCCGGCGATAAATGGCGGGAACAATGAAATCGTAATGCCTTCAACGCCCCCGCCCGCGGTCTTTGAATAATGCCGAACGGGAAAAGGGGGTTTCGGTATTTCATAAATCAAACGGAATTAAACCGGCAAAACGTCCTATAAACTTTGCGCAGAATCGGGGCGATTGTGATATGTTTAAGATTAGACGGAGCAAGCCGCCGCAGAAAATTTATTCGGCCTTAAGCTGCCGATTCATCAATTCGGCTATTGCCTGTCGAACGCTTTTTTGCCCGTTTATAACCGAATAAACCGCTTCCGTAATGGGCATTTCCACGCTGTGTTTCTGCGCAAGCGCCAGCACGGACTGGCAGGTCGGTACTCCCTCAACCACACTTTGGGTAGCGGCAAGCGCCTGCTCTGCCGTCATTCCCCGCCCAATCCGCTCTCCGAAGGTACGGTTTCTTCCCTTGGGCGATATGCACGTTGTTACCAGGTCGCCCAGTCCGCTCAGACCTGCGAAGGTTTTTTCCTTTGCGCCGCAGGCGACGCCGAGACGCTCGATTTCGGCAAGTCCCCGGCACAGCAGCGCAGCCTTTGCGTTGTCGCCCGCTCCCATGCCGTCAACGATACCGGCAGCGATTGCTATGACGTTTTTCATCGCCCCTGCCAGCTCCACGCCGAGAAGGTCGTCGTTTGTATAAACACGGAATATCGGCGTAGAAAATGTTTCCTGTATCCCGCAGGCCAACTTGGCGTCAAGACTGGCTGCCGTGGCGGTGGCTGGAAGTCCGCGGGCAAGCTCGTCGGCAATCGTCGGTCCCGAAAGGACCGCCAGCGGGTGTCCTGGGCCGAGTATCTCCCCGATTATCCGGGTGGGACAAAGCAGAGTTGTGTTTTCGATACCTTTGGCTACGCTTACAACCGGCACCGCAAACGGCACAACAGGGCAAAGACGATTCCATACGCCGCGCATAAACTGGCAGGGCACGGCGGAAACGAGCAGTTCAGCTTCCGCAAAAGCCTTCGCGTCGTCAGCCTCAAATCTCAGCGATTCGGGCAAACGGAAACCCGGCAGAAAACGAATATTTTCCCTGTGCGACCGGATTTCCTCAAGCTGCGTCCGGTCGTACCCCCATAGCGTCGTGTTCACTCCATTGCGGCAAAGCAGCATCGCACAGATAGTGCCCATCGCCCCGTCGCCCGCTATTGTAACTTTTCTGAACATAGCGGGGATTAAACCACCATTCGTCCCCAAAAGCAAGGATTTACATCCACAACCGACAACGATATAATTCTTCATAAGCGTAAATTTTCCAAGGAGCCGTTAACAATGCCAAAACAAACAGCCGTAAATCGCAGGATAATCCTCTATTATCTTTTGGCCCTTTCAACTGTAACAATAATATCCGCCGGCTTGTGGTGCGGATATTATAAAGGCGTCAAGCCGCTGCCCGTTGACCCGCAGTTTACTGCGTTTGTGATTAACGATATAAACGAGCCTGACGCAAAGGGTAGTATTGAATCTGCACTGCAATCAGGAAGGGCCTTTCGGCTAAACATCGCCGGCTGTCCTAATCTGTACCAGGTCAGCGATACTCTTTACCGCGGCGCACAGCCGGACAGGAACGGATTTGAAAATCTCAAAAAACTCGGAATAAAAACCGTCGTAAATTTACGCTCACTCCACAGCGACCAGGAGCTTCTGTCCGGACTTGGTATCCGATACATATCTATCCCGATTAATACCTGGGACGTTCTGGAAGAGCAGGTGTTGGAATTTCTGCGGATAGTTAAGCAGGCCGATGCGTCGCCGGTGTTTGTTCACTGTCAGCACGGAGCCGACCGAACCGGAACAATGATTGCAGCCTACAGAATAGTGGAGCAGAACTGGGAAAAAGAGCGAGCGATACGAGAGATGACGTATGGAGGCTACAACTACCACCCGCTGTGGAAAGGACTGCCGAATTTCCTGAACAATCTTGATATAGAATCAATTCGTCGCAAACTCAACCAGTGATTCCGCCGTCGAGAATCTCGATATTCTCACATCCCAGCCGCTGCAGTTGCGTAAGCTGACCTTTTCCAAGCGTAATTTCGACAGTCATATTCTGCTGGTCGCAATGTTCCTGAATATCACGTCCGCAGGCGTGCAGAAAACTGTACACCTTTCCGTCGCCGGGGCTGAAATTTACACGCACTCGAACACACTGTCCTTTTACCTTCCCGGAGA
>JBGSSG010000197.1:0-3026 GCA_041737185.1 Anaerohalosphaeraceae bacterium | reverse complement strand
CCTTTCCAGACCCGTAAGTGTACCACACATCGGACTTTGGTCAATGCCTAATTTTTATTTTTTTAGGGTTTTCCAGCTATGCACACAAGTCCTTCATTTGCAAGTATTTAATTGAGCGACTATCTCGTCCGGTATTGCCTTTTTTGCCCGCTCCAAGGGCTCGTCCAGATTCACCCCGCCGGCGGGACAAACACGGCCACAGAACATGTTCTGTGTAAGAGGTTCCTGTCCCGCGAGGTGTTACCATAAAATACTGAACGGCGACATAAAAACAAATACTTTGGCAACGGGTTTCAAGGCCGCCTGTAATCCTGCATCGTTCAATTTTTCAAGAATGTTCGTATGCCGGTGAAGATAATCTGTGCCGCGATGGCCGTCAGGAACAGGCCGGTAAGCTTCATCATCATTTGCAGACCTTTATGCCCCAGGAATTTCCCAATCGGAACGGCCAGGA
The DNA here is from genome assembly GCA_041737185.1 of Anaerohalosphaeraceae bacterium. Taxonomy (GTDB): domain Bacteria; phylum Planctomycetota; class Phycisphaerae; order Sedimentisphaerales; family Anaerohalosphaeraceae; genus JBGSSG01. The sequence continues at coordinate 2,572 of JBGSSG010000197.1, read as the reverse complement.
ACAAAGACAGCGAAATCGTCGCCACCGCCAGAAAAATCGCCGCCGCGGCAATCAATTTTTCGGGGTTGGTGTTAATCTCCATCCCCAGAACCAGCAGTGTGCCGATAGTGCCCGGCCCCACAATCAGCGGAATCGCCAGAGGGACGATGGAGAAATCATCATCTCCCTCATGGACGATATCGGAGTGTTTGCCGGCAACCATACGAATGGCGTTGAGAAACAGCAGCGTCCCGGCTCCAACCTGAAAAGCGGGCACTGTGATGCCGAGGACCTTAAAAATGAGGTTGCCGAAGAAATACACGACAAAGGAAATAATCGAAATCGCTATGCTCGTCCGCACAGCACAGCGGTTGCGGGTCGGCTGATCCATATCGGCCGAGAGCGTCAGAAACATCGACACCGAAAAAAACGGCGACAAAATGAAAAAAACCTTGGTGAAGATATCTAAGAATAACGCGGTTTCCGTACGCATATCAGCAGTTCCATCCAAAGACAGGCGGCAAGCCCTTTGTTGAACGACATCTTATACCGTCTGGCTCCTGCGGTCAAGGGGCAGAAAAGTTTGAGATAGTTATCCATTCAACTGTAGTCTGATTTGCGAGACGATATTTTCCTTCGCTTTTTCCAGCGGCCCGTCCAGATTGACGCCTGCCGCCAGCGTATGCCCCCCCCCGCCGTATTTCTGCGCGATTTCCCGAACATCAACCCTGCCCTTGCTGCGAAGCGAACAGCGAAAACCGCCGTCGGCAAGCTCCACAAACAGCGCCGCCGCCTCGACTGTCCGTATCCGCTGACACTCATCAATCAGGTTTTCGGTATCCGGGCCGCAAGAACCTGTTTCGTCAAAATCCCTCCGAAGAATATACTGGGTCGCGATACGTCCATCCGAATGCAGTTCAAGGTGCTCCAGCATCCGCGTCATCAGTTTCAGTCTTGCCGGCGTGAAACTCTGGTGCATCCGGCGATATATTACATCCGGCCTTGCGCCGGCCTCAATCAACTCCGCCGCCGTGTGAAATATCCTGCTGTCGGCGTTGGAATACTTGAACCAGCCCGTGTCCATCGAAAGCGCTATAAACAGCGCCTCGGCGATACGCGGCGTAATCGCCCAGCCGGCAAACTTGAACAAATCAAACACGACCTCGGCCGCAGCGGCGGCTTCACTGTCAACCAGCTCGACATCGCCAAGCCCGTCCCCGCTGATATGGTGGTCTATCACCAGCGTCTTCTTGCCCGACTCCTTGAGCCATTGGCCAAAATCCGGAAGCTGAACATTGCTGTTAGTATCAACAATAATCACCAAATCGACATCCGCATAATAATCGGCAAGCTGTTCTTTTTTGATGTCGTTGCCGAGCACCGGGATATTCCGCTCGAACATTGCCTTATACCAACTGGGCAGCGGCGACATAAACAACGCCTGCGCTTTCCTGCCGAGAGTTTCTATCGCCTCCATCATCGCGCGGATGCATCCGCACGCATCCCCGTCCGGCCGGATATGCGTCGTAATCAAAACACTGTTCGATTTGCCGATTAACTCAACCGCTTTTTTAAATTTTTTACTGTCTGACATAATCAACCTTTGGCCTGCTCCTGCAGACTACTCATCAGGTATCGCTCCGTATGCTTTGCTGAAAAGTTCCTCGCCGAGGTGCTGCCTTGCCCAGAGAAACCAGACCTTCTTTTCGCTGGCGCCGGGATAGCGGTCTCTTATGCCTGCCATAGCCAGCATTTTGCCCGTCTGATAAGCGTCGAAGATGCGCCCAAATTTCGCCTCCGACGGCATCCCGCGATACAGTTCAATCAAAACCTGCCGAGCCTGCGGCGTAGTGTCTGTCGCGTCCATTATGATACCGTTTCGCTTTAACGTCAAAAACTGTTTTACGACGCTGCACTGTACCAGATTCTCTTAAACAGGCAAGACTTTTCGCTTATACCTCAACGAAAACATCCGTTTTATATTGCCTGACAAAGTACATTGCACTACAATAGCGCAGCATTTTATATGTTCCGAAATAAATGGGAGAACCTTCTTGAATACCGAAATTCAAATCCAGGACCGGATGGTCAAATATATTTTATTCCAGCGGACTTCTTATGCCAAATACGCAAGAAACAAATTGTTTCTGATTTTTAATAAATATTCGCCCCTGTCTTTTTATGAAAAAATGGTCGAATGGGAAGCCCGTAAAAGAAAAGACGAGATAAAAAAACTTTTTCGGCAGGACATTCTGACTGATTATGAAGATATCAAAGATTTCCTGCCTCAGAGGTGTGAGAAAATTCTTGATATCGGCTGCGGCGCAGCGGGAATCGACGTTTTTTTGCACCGACACTACGGCTCATCCGACCGGCTGGATTTTTACCTTCTCGATAAATCCGCAATAGACAAAAAAGTTTATTATAATTATGAACAAAAAGGCTCGTTCTATAACTCTCTTGAACTGGCCCGCGACTTTTTGTGCCGCAATGGCCTATCCGAGCGGCAAATTCACCTTCTCGATGCTACTGCGGAAAATACGATAGACGCTCCTGCCGGAATTGACTTTGTAATATCGCTAATCTCCTGGGG
>JBGSSG010000175.1:0-1778 GCA_041737185.1 Anaerohalosphaeraceae bacterium | reverse complement strand
AAATTCCCATACAGCGTGCAGCGGTCAGCGAAAAAGTAAAGAACACAGGAACTCAAGGATACAAGAAGCAGGAACGATTGAAAATAGAAATGCTCTCTTTGCCCACCTGCCGTTATTAATCAATAATCAATCAACAATAATCAATCCCCTTCCTACGGGTCGTCGCGGAGGGCCAAGGGTTTGCCCAGTACCTCTGAAAGTACAAAAGCGGCCCGCAGACCCCTTTTTGATTCGACAAGTCTCCAGAAGACATCTGTCGTGCCGGCTTTATGGGCTGCTGCGTGCTTTGGCTGGCGTTCGTGAACCTCAAAGCCGACGGCGGACGGCGGGACAGGCGTTTGCTGCTTAACGAAAATTGCCGGAGCCGGGACCGGTGGAGTCTTTTTTATCGTGTAGCTTACACTCGGCGTTTTTATCTGCTGCTGTTTGGCGGCGGCTTGCGCTGCGGCTTCAAATTCCCTGACTTTTTGCTCTAAACGTTCTTTTGCAGTCCGAACCGACTGAACGATATTCTGTTTTAACGACGGCCTTTGATCAACGGTACGGGCATAAAAGAGTTCAGGTTTGACCGGCCGAACCTGCCCCTGCCGGCTGTATTGAATTGTGCGTTTATCGAGTGGTTTATAGCGGGGTTTTTGCTGAAGGCTGCTTTTTTGCCGATCCTTCTGAGCATTCTCGTTTTTTTGCGCGAACTTTTTGACCAGTCCGGCGATTGCCCAAAAAGCAAAAATGACGATTGGGATTAGAAGGTCAAATAAGTTATTGTCGCCTCGCGCCAAAACGGAGCTAAACCATTTATTCATAAATTCACCACATTATGAGGCTTCTGGTCTGGGTTTTCCGCCTCCGGCGATGGAATCACGCATCGAGGTATCGGCCATAATGTTCTTCATCCGGTAGTAATCCATTATCCCGAAATTGCCGCTGCGGAACGCCTCTGCCATAGCCAGTGGAATCTCCGCCTCGGCAAGAACGACCTTGGCGCGGTTTTCCTCGACGAGAGCCCTCATTTCCTGTTCGCGAGCGACGGCCATTGCACGGCGTTTTTCGGCTTCGGCCTGTGCGCGTTTCTGGTCGGCCTCTGCTTGAGCGACCTGAAGCTGGGCGCCGATGTTCTCGCCTACGTCAACATCGGCTATATCAATAGACAGAATCTCAAATGCAGTACCGGCGTCAAGGCCCTTGGCCAAAACCGACCGTGAGATATTATCCGGGTTTTCCAGCACGCTTTTGTGGTTAACCGCGCTTCCTATTGTAGTTACGATGCCCTCGCCGACGCGCGCGATAATCGTTTCTTCGGTCGCCCCGCCGATAAGGCGGTCGATATTTGCCCTGACGGTAACTCTGGCTTTGGCCTTTAACTGGATGCCGTCCTGGGCTACGGCGTCCACGGTTTCCTTGCCTTTTTTCGGGTCGGGACAGTCAATCACCTTCGGGTTGACGCTGGTCTGGACGGCGTCGAGGATATCGCGTCCGGCCAGGTCAATGGCGGTGGCCGTCTTAAAGCTCAACTTGATGTTCGCCCTGTCGGCGGCGATAAGCGCTCTAACGACGTTAGGCACTCTTCCGCCGGCGAGGTAATGACTTTCCAGTTCGCGTGTTGTAATATTTATACCCGCCTGTATGGCCGTAATTCTGCTGATAACGATTGCCCGTGCGTCCACTTTTCGCAGGCTCATTCCGATAAGCTCCGAGAACTTCACGTCGGCGCGTGAGAGCTTTGCCTGGAGCCAGAGTTTGAAAAAGGAGGCAACAATCAGCACTATCACCAGTACGAC
>JBGSSG010000161.1:0-4163 GCA_041737185.1 Anaerohalosphaeraceae bacterium | reverse complement strand
ACCACGGCCCCGTACCAGACCGCCAGAGTCGCCCAGCAGATAAGACAGCCACCTACCACCACTTCGCGCAGCCGTTCCGCATTCGCAAAATTCCCCCCTGCAAAATACCTCCATACCGGATTATCAATTCTGAAAGGCCAGAACAACTGCACATCCTGATGATGAACGCTGTCTATCAGAACGTGAAATATCACGCCAAGAATGCCCGCCATAATCATTCTGCCCGCCGAAATTCTGTAAGGCAGTCCGAAAAATCCCATCGCCCGCTCAGATAACCTGCGAAGCAGGGGCACATAGTACATCCCCGCCCCGAATACCACACCCATCAGCCCGCCGACAAGCAGCGTATGCAAGTGCAAAGTCTGGTGCACAGGCCAGCCAGGCGAATACCAGTTGTCAATCAACACCTCGCTGTCAACCGCAACATTGGCAAGAATAAAAACAGGGATATCAATCCATCGACGTAAAACAATTCCCACCAGCCCGCTCGGGCCGAAATGATACGGCGTATAAGGCATATTAAGTTTTCGTTCCCCTTGCTATATCCTGAGTACAACTCTTGACTTCACAATATAAGCGGAAAATTGTACCAACTCCTTTCTTGAAAATCAACAAAAATCAATGCCCCCGCAAGCCCGTATCTTTGCGCTTTCCAGCATCCGCAGCAAAACAAGACTTTTTTGCTCTCCAAGTAATCGGTCATCAAATCGATGTTCCTGAATTTAGGATGCGTTAGGTCTTGAAAAAGGCGTTTGCAAAATAGATAATTAGGTCGTATGATTTGGCTATGGACAGGACAATAGTTAAACGATATTCGCTTGCGGAGCTTACGCTGTTTGGTTTGTTTGTGGCCGGCCTGATAGGAGCATGGCTGATTGTGAGCGTGCGAGGCAGGATATTGCTGGGCGAGCCGGTACCGCTCGCTGGTTCGGGGTTATCGGTTTCGCTGCCGCAGGGCGGGAATTGGCAAAGTCTCCCCGACTGGCAGTATGAGCAGGACCGCAGCTATGTGCTGATATCTCGGCAGATGCATCGCGGACGTTCGAGCGGGGATGTGATGTGGCGGTATCATTTAGCTCCTGAGCCGATGACATTGAAACGCCGGCTTGAGCTTTGTGCGATTCGGGCGGGAGGCAGGCTCACAGACTGTCGCCAGCTTGATGGGCCTTTGAAAATGATGTGGGGACAGATTCTTGCCGGAGACTCTGCGGCGCTGGTCGGATATTGCGAACTGGATTGGGGCAGGATTCTTGAGTTGCAGGTCAGAATGTCTGACGAGCCGTGGTATGCGCAGGATTTGTTTGAGGCGATTGGCAAGGCGATTGCGTATGAAAAGTCGCCGGCGGTTGCCGAGGGTGCGGCGCTGGTACAGCGTTTGAGCGGCGCGGGGACAAAGGAGTTGTTTGGGGCTTTTCAGGGCCAGAGCAATTTTGTGGTGCGCGATTCTGCCGGCGTTGTCAAAGGATATATGCGCGAGAATTTACGTATAGAGGCCGGGCAGACAGGGGAAACTTTCAGGATAGAAAAGACAAGCTCGGTGAATCTGCCGGGTTTCGGGCAAAGCGAGGATGTGCTGACCGGCGTAAATCCGTATAAGGATTTTAAGTGGAACAGCAAAAGCCGGGGGCTGGGCAGCGTGCAAGGCGTTGGGATGGAACTGCGGTACGATGCCGACGGCTTGCTGGAGACGACAGATGCTGGAGGAGAAAAGGCGAGCTTCCGGCCCGGCAGCACGGCTGTCAGCGAACTGCTTATAGATTCGGCGGCGAGGGAAATGCTCAACGGGACCGGCGGGAAGGTCTGGCTGAATGTAATCAGCGGCAGCGGGCAGTTGCTGCCCGCGCTGGCTGAGCGGATTGACGCAGAGCAGGCGGCGGCGCGCCAGCCGGGGGTCGAGTTTGCGGTTCGGGTGATGTTTATAAACGGCAGCGGCCTTGCGGAGGAAATTTATTTCGACAGTTCAAAGCAGGTAATCGGAGGACTTTTGCTGCGAGGCGGACGGGCGGTTCTGCTTTGGGAGAGAACGACGGGCGACGCGATAGAACATCTCCCGGCTCAAGAGTCTGTAAAAGGGCCGGTGGCGGCGGCTATAATTGATTATTGACGATGGACGATTTACGAAGAACGATTGAAAGAAATATCAAAAATCAAAGAGCAAAAATCAAAATGACATATCAAAAATTAAAAATTCCCAGCCCGAAGGGCTGTCTGCTGATGTTTGATATTTCTTCTGTCCGCCGAACGCTGGAAGTTCTTTCTACGAACTACGAACTCCGAACTACCCACTACGAACTTCCTTCAATCGTCAATCTTCAATCGTAAATCGTCAACTTTTTCTGGAAAGGCGCCTCTGATGTCAGAGTTGAGTTATGATTGTGTTATAGTCGGGGCCGGGCCTGCAGGGCTTGGGGCGGGGCTGTACGCGGCGCGCGACCGGATGAAAACAGTATTGCTTGAAAAGTTCGCCCCGGGCGGACAGATAAACACCACCGACCGAATAGAAAATTATCCGGGCTTCGAGAATGTTGCGGGGCCGGAGCTTATAGAAAAAATGGCGGCGCAGGTCCAGGCATTCGGGGGCCAAATCATATCCGGCGCCGAGGTTGCCGGCTTAAAGCGAAGGAATGACGGGCGAATTGAGGTCTATTGCGATAAAGATGTGTATGCGGGCAGGGTGGTGATATTATCACTGGGCAGTTCGTACAGGCATCTTGGCGTCCCGGGCGAAGAGGAGTTTCGCAACGCAGGCGCGGGCGTAAGCTACTGCGGCACGTGCGATGCGCCGTTCTTCAAAGGCAAGACCGTCATAACCGTTGGCGGCGGCAACACAGCCGTCGAAGATACTCTCCATCTGTGCAAATTCGCGGCCAGGGTGATTATGGTCCACAGACGCAGCGAGTTCCGCGCGACAAAGGTGCTCGCTGAAGAATTGATTGCATACACACAAAAAGAAGGCTCGAACCTTTCGCTCAGGCTTGAAAGCACATTGGAGGAAATCAAAGGCTCCGGCAGGGTCGAACAGGCCGGCATAAAGAACGTCAAGACCGGCAAGACCGAGGAAATCGCCTGCGACGGGGTGTTTATATTTGTGGGGATGGTGCCGAATACGGGGTTTTTGAAGGGCTTTGTGGATTTGACGGGCGCCGGTTTTATCAAATGTGATACAGCGTATCTGCGGACAAAGGTGCCGGGTGTCTTCGCGGCAGGCGACTGCAGGGTCGGGGCGGCAATGCAGCTTGTAACCGCCGTCGCCGACGGCGTGAACGCGGTGATGTGGAGCAGACAGTATTTGCGCGACCCGGAGTGGTGGAACCAGCCGCTTGGCGACGCCCTGTCCCCCGGCCAGTGGTGATTTTAAGGTCTTATTGGGAAAAGCGCAAATACAATGGAACAACAGCAGTTTGACAGATTGGTTGAGTGGTTCGGCGGGTATATTCAGCAGTTTTACAGCCCCAACGGCGATGAGTTTCTAAACAGCAATCTGCAATTGAAGCAGCGCCATACTCACCGTGTCTGCGGCCATTCGCGGATGCTTGCGGGGCAGCTTGGTCTTGACGCGAATGATACGCGCCTTGCAGAGTCGGTTGCGCTGCTTCACGATATCGGGCGATTTGAACAGTTTGCCCGATATCGGACGTATAAGGACGCGGCAAGCGAAAATCACAGCGTTATAGGTCTGCGGGTTATACGCGAAAACAGGCTTTTAGACGCTCTGGCGGCAAATGAAAAACAAATTATAGAGACGGCAGTCGAACATCACAACGCAATGCGCATCCCACAGGGCCTCGACGACAGGACGCTTCTGCAGGCACAGATTATACGCGACGCCGACAAACTGGACATATTCGAGCTGTCGGTCGAAAATTTCAGGCGGTATTACGAGAACCCTGCGGGGTATAAGCTGGAGATAGAGTTTCCTGATGAGTCTTACTGTTCGGCTGGGCTGCTGGAGGCGCTCGTGCGCGGGGAGCTGGTTGATTATCGTTTTTTGCGCACTATGAACGATGTAATGCTTTTGGAGATAGGGTGGGTGTATGATATATATTTCGCGGCGACGCTAAGACAGGTGGCCGAGAATCGCTATGTGGAGCAGCTTGCAGAGCATGTGCCGAAAACAAAAGATGTGCAGCGGGCGGTAAAATGCGTTCTGCGTTCTATGTGTC
>JBGSSG010000157.1:0-2577 GCA_041737185.1 Anaerohalosphaeraceae bacterium | reverse complement strand
CGCCGGCCTGCTTGTTGAGAGCAAGGATTTTCGGATTGGCCAGCGTCGTTACGTCCGTTACCGCTTCCAGCGCCCGGATAAAGACCGACACGCTGTCGTTAATAATTCCAACGCTCAGGCCGTTCGTTGTTGCTCCACTGGCGCCTGATAACGTGGTAAAACCAGTCTGCGCAATGCCGAATTCGCCCAGCGTATCGAGAGCGCCGGTGGCTAAATCCAAATGCTGAAAATCGATGCCGAACTGCGTCGTCTCCGTAAGCGATGCTTCCAGCACGGTTACTTCAATCAACACCTGCGGCGGAGGGACGTCCACGCCGGCAATCAACTGTTTAATTTTTGCGACCACTTCGGGATAATCGCTCACGACTAAATGGTCGCGAATGGCCAGCGTATTGCCGCCCTCGCCGGCCTTTGTGTCGTTCTTGGCGGCGGTAGTAACGCCGGTGGCGCCGACCTCGCTAAGCAGAGGTTTAGCTAATTTTTCGGCTTCTTCGGCATTGATATAGTAAAGCGGGATAGTCGCATATTCCTGGCGCGTCTTGTCGGTCTTAAACTCCTCATTTGTATAGACGCGGACGAAATTACCCTTTATCTCGTATTTGTTCGTGCCGAGAACGGCCTGCAGGGCCTCCTCGAAGGTAACGTCATACAGGTTTGTTACGGTAACCATTCCGTCCACCTTTGCCGAGGGGACGATGTTCTTCTGATACATCTGTGCCAGCATGCGCAGAGCGTCCTTGATGGGCATATCCTTCTTGAAGCTGATGGTCTGCAGCGACTGGGCCGACAGTACCGGTCCCTGCGTCGGCGTTTCCAGAGTCGCAGCGGCTTCAACCGCCGGCTCTGTCGTTGCCGTTCCCTCCTGACCAACCACAAACGCGGTCGTGCCGGCCAGCATCAGCAGCCACACCGCTGCCGCGGCCAGAAATCTGAAATGTCTGCCTTGTTTTTTCCCCAATGACATAAAACACCTTGCCTTTCTTCTATTGGCCCGTTTCGATATCGGGCATTTTCAACTCAATTTCATATTCCTGCCACACCAGGATAATTTTTGTGTTCTCGATTTTTTTAACCGAAAGCTCAAAAGTCTGCGCCTGCCGCCGGATTGTAAATGTCGAACCCGTTTCCAGCAGTCTGCCGTCAACAAACGCCTGTGCGGGTCTTTGCTGGGCGTCGTGAATAACCGCCTCGAGCGAAAGACTGCTTCGAAGCTGCTCGGCCATTTGCCGCTGGTTTTTTTCGGTCAGTGCGGTCTGGCTGACTTTGAGTTTGTCGATATTATTTTCCTGTCCCCATTCAAAGGCGGTCCAGTTTGCCGGGGTAAATACGCTGCTGCCGGGCCGGTCATTGCGCCCGGGAACAATTTCAAGTTTAACCGGACGAATTTGAACGTTTCGCCGGCCCTGGTCTTCCTGTGATTGTACGGCTGCCTCCGTCTGGGCCGCAGCGGCTGCAGGTCCGAGTTTATCGCGAAAAAACACCCTGGCCCACAACAGAGCCATCACCGAGATAAGAATAACCGCGACGACTGTTTTAGGCTCTGCGTTCAAACGCGGCAAAGCGGTCTGCTTTACGTCTTTTTGTAATTGTCTGACTGCCATTGTGTTTAACCGTTTTTATTGTCGTTTGTCTGAAAATACACGCTCGCCAGCGCAGCAACGCTCACCTGGCCGCTGAATGATTCATCGTTTTTAAGCTGAACGCGTTCGATTCGGACTAAGCGGTCCATCTGCTCCAATGAACGGAACAACTCGAATACGTCCTCAAAAGTGCCGCTGCACTGGAGGGTCAGTTCCATTCGGCTGACCGGCTCACCGCGAATTTCTTCGCCAGGCTGAACAAGCTGATTTGAAAGCCGATGTTCGTTCATAATCTGCGTAATCGTCTGCCAAAGCTGTGCAAACTGCCGTTCCTGCGGCACCTTCGCGTCAAACTCGGCGGTCTTTAGTTCGAGGCTCTCAACCTTTTTTTCCAGTTCGGGCAGTTGCCGGCCCTGGACTCGAATCTGTTCGAGAGTTACCGATTGCCGACGCATCGACTCCCGCAGCACCAGCTTCTGGCGGGCGATTGGCAGATATCCGAACATCGCAAAGCCCGCTCCGATAGCGGCGGTTATCGCGAACAGAATCACCTGTTTTCTCTCGAGATATCTCATTACTGTCCGTCCCCTGCGACTTCCTCGTAATCGGCGATATACATATGAATCTCAAATTCAGTTACGTCGTATGTCTTCACTTTGCGGTCCCTCGAAAAAATCGGCTGAATCCGGCAAAAATACGACGACGCTTCCAGCCGTGAAATAAGCTCGGCCACATCGGCTCCGCCGGCGGCGATTCCCGCCAGTATAATTTTAGTCCGCGCCGGTTCTCGGCTGACCACGATGCCCTTGTTCTGCACAGACCCGGCGCCGCCCCGCACCAGAACCCGCGGCTCCGGGACGGAGGCTTTCCCCCCCCTTTCGAATCCCTCCTGTGAAAAATCCACACTGCTCAATATGATATTCGAATTAACCGTCGCCGACAGTTCTGCAAGGACGGGCCAGAGGCGCGTTCTCGGTGTTGCGGCGTCCAGGACGTC
>JBGSSG010000091.1:0-2800 GCA_041737185.1 Anaerohalosphaeraceae bacterium | reverse complement strand
TTACCCGCGGCATCTTTAGCCGAAAGATCGACAATCTGGATGTGTATCGCATTGTCGATATCAAGCTGCACCGTTCGCTGCTGGACTGCCTTGCCGGCGTCGGCTCGGTAACGCTGGTCACCCGCGACGAATCCGACCCGACCTTTCAATTTGAAAAGGTCAAAGACCCCAAACAACTCTACGATGTCATCAAAAAATCATCCCTCGTCGCCGACCGCAAACAGGGTGTGGTGCATTTGCAGTAACGTTGGGAACGCAACCGTCCCGGTCGCATAAACTGCCGGCTGGAAGTCGGCGTTACAATGGCGGGCGGGACGCCCGCGTTCCCAGATTGCTTTTCGTGGTTTTTTTGAAAATTTTTGGGGTTATCCTCAAGTTTTTGTTGTAAAATAACGATAGAACTATATGATATTCATATAGCTGACTATATGATTTACATAAACAGGGGTTTATAATGATAAAACGCGAACTCTCTGAAAAGCTCGCTGAGGCCGCGAAAAAGTATCCGGTACTGACGATCACGGGACCTCGTCAATCCGGTAAAACAACCTTGGCGCGGGCGGTCTTTAAGAAGTACCAGTATGTCTCGCTGGAGGACCCGGATAATGCAAAGGTTGCCAAAGAAGACCCCAAAGGCTTTCTGCACCAATACCCCCAAAATTTGATTATCGATGAGGCCCAGCGGGTGCCTGCGTTGTTTTCTTACATTCAGACGATTGTGGATACCGAAGACAGGCCGGGCCGGTTCATCCTGACCGGTTCGCATAATTTCTTGCTGATGGAAAGCGTCACGCAGTCTCTGGCGGGTCGATGTGCGATCTTTCATCTGCTGCCGCTAAGCCGGGCAGAGCTTGCCGGCGAAAAATCCATCGATATGGACTGCATCGAGGCGGCGACATCCCCGCCCTGCACAAAACCGGAGGCCGATCTTGACCGGATGCTGTTTTCGGGCTTTTATCCCCGTATCCATGACCGTCATTTGGAACCACAGGAATGGCTGCAGGATTATATCAGCAGTTATATTGAACGGGATGTGCGGCTGATCTCCAATATCGGCGATGTTGAGACGTTTCAGCGATTTATGATGCTTTGTGCGGGCCGCTCCGGGCAGATTCTGAACATCGCCGCGCTGGCAGCCGATTGCGGCATTACCCCTGTCACGGCAAAAAAATGGCTGTCCATTCTTGAGTGCAGTTTCATTGTCAGCCTGCTGAGACCTCATTATAAAAATTTCAACAAACGGATCATCAAAAGCCCGAAACTTTATTTTATGGATACAGGCCTGTTGTGCCATTTGTTGAAAATTCGCTCGCCTGAAGAATTGCGAAAAAGCGAAAAACGGGGGGCGATCTTTGAGACCTGGGTGGTCAGTGAATTTATCAAAAACTATTACAACCGCCGCCGTCAGCCGGATCTATTTTTCTGGCGCGATGCAGCGGGCCATGAAATCGACCTGCTGATTGACAGGGGGCGACAGCAACTGCCGGTCGGCATTAAATCCGGCCAAACATTTAGTGAGAATCTGATCAAAGAGCTGGACTTTTGGCGGAGCCTGACAAAAAGCCCCGAACATCCCGGCGTGTTGATTTATGGCGGAGACAAGATGTTTGAGTTCAAAGGACTGACAATCCTGCCTTGGTTTATGCTGTAGCAACTGCTGTTCGGCGGCGGCGTTCGAGTTGGATTAAAATGGGAGCGCGACCGTCCCGGTCGCAGAAACTGCCGGCGGGAAGCCGACGTTACAAGTCCGGGCCTAACGCCCGCGTTCCCGGGCGTTAGGTTAACTGAAAGACCTCTTCGACAGTTTTACCAAAGGTCCGCGCGATCTTCATCGCCAGCGTCAGCGACGGCGGGGGGTAGTCTCTGTTGTTTAAGTGTTATTTGCGGCCTTGCCCCACACTGATGAGGGCAATAAAAAAGGTCACGACTGGCAATAGAAACCAGCCGTGACCGCAGGTGTCAAATTCAAGAGACATATCAGGCGCGTGTGACGACAAATTCGCCGTATTCATCGCCGCATTCGAGTCCCTTGGTCTGGGTGCAGGTGAAGGTTTTCACTCCTGTCTTTCCGGTTGCATCGTAGGCGCCGCCATAGGCCAGATCCATAAACGCTGCGCTGACGCCGCGAATCATATAGGCGCATTTGCGGTCCGTTTTGCCCTGCGAAACAACATCGGCCTCGTAATAGTCATACGCCCGAACCACCATCTTTTCGCCGGGGATCAATTCTACGATTTCCGAATTGGCCCATCCCCAGGCGGTAAAGACGGCAAACGCGCCATGCAGAACATCTTCCACATTTTTGATCATCGGGCCGACGACCGCATTCCATTCGTCCGACGTGATAATCCCGTAACCGGTGTGATAACCGCATTCATGGGCCGCATTGACCAGCAGATATTCGGTGGCTTCGACCAGCATCGGATCGACTTTGCTGACCATTCGATCTGCAAAGGAATTCCAGAAACGGGCCGGAAGCTGCTGGACGAAAACATTGAACCCTTCAATTATCCCACGGTCATTGGAAGCCACCTGGATCTTTGACATGTCGTTGATGATTTTTTTTCTGTCAATCGTTTGAGTTAAAGTAGTCATAGTGAGTCTCCTGTTATTTATAGACTTTGAATGTGGATTGTTTAGCGCCTTTGACGATGCTTTCTGTTTCATTTACAGTACAGGTCGAATTCGTTAATTCATTAATGGCGCCAAACATCCCGGCGACATAACCGGCCGTCATGTAGTTGACGGGGGCATCATACTGACCCCATTTTTTAATCCAGCCCTGATCAACATGAGAGCT
>JBGSSG010000082.1:0-1646 GCA_041737185.1 Anaerohalosphaeraceae bacterium | reverse complement strand
TGCCCTGCTCAATGGCGATAATCGTCTGCCGCGTAACGCCGACCCGCTCGGCCAAATCCTGCTGCGTCAGCTCCCCGGCCTCAAACCGATACCGCCGCACCTGATTGGTCAGTTGTTCCTTACTCATCGCCTTCCTTTGCACATCGCATCAGCAGGATAAAGGACTGGACGCATTGAGCCAGAAAAATGCCCGTAAAAAACATCACCGGCATAAAAACCACCGGGATATCTTGACCGCCGCCGATCAGGAAAAAAGCGGCCAATGAAAACGTCATCAGATACAGTGTAAAAACCATCACGCTCATCGAAAAAGCCTTCTGAATCATCTCTCTTTCGCGTTCATCAAATTGCTTAATATTATTTGCTTCCCGCAGATATAATACTAAGCCTTTGGAAACCCGAATTGCAAATAAAGGACGGTAACAGCAATCCCGGCCGCAATCGTCCCCACCCCTATCCAGACGACCATCCACCACGACATCTTCTGCATTCGATTCATAGGTCTCTCCTTTTTCAAGTCATTGGCATACCCAACTAAACAAATAGTACACCATACATTACATAATGTCAAGTCTGTTTTACATATTTTTCTAAAAATTTTGTTACGGCCTGAAAAGCCTGCCCTGAGTGATTCGAGGGGGGGGCAGTATAACAAGCAGGCCATTAGGCTGCTCTTTCAGAGCAGCTCTGCGACCGGGTCGCCCCAACTCCAGGGCGTTGCCTTGGGCGAACAAGCCGCTGCTTTATTGGCTTTTCACAACTGCCGCTATATCATCATCTTACAGACGACAGTGCCATTGGTTGTAATGTCTTTATTGTCGGTGGCCGCGACGGGTTTTGCAATAGCGGCAACCCTAAATAAAAGGGTAAAGCTCCCCTCTTGTCCTGTATGTCGTGGTGCGGTACAATGCCGGCTTAGGCGAAAATGAAAAATCATGATTCATTTAAGGAGTTTACAACTTATGAAAACGAGACGTTTGTTCCTCATGTTGACACTGACTGTCTGTCTGGCCGTTCTGACCGCCTCTGCCGAGGTCAAGCTGCCGTCGGTCTTTGCCGATGGGATGGTGCTTCAGCAGCACAGCACGATAACGGTCTGGGGATGGGCAAAGCCTGACGAAAAAATTACCGTCAAGGGGTCGTGGCCGCAGCTTGAAGAGGCCGCGGCGACCGCCAATGCGGACGGCAGATGGCACGTCAGCCTCAAAACGCCCAGCGCTGGCGGCCCCTATACGCTGTCGGTTGCGGGCGAGAACGCCATCATTCTTAACGACGTTCTCGTCGGCGAGGTTTGGGTCTGTTCCGGCCAGTCCAACATGCAATGGAACATGGAAGGACTCAAAACCGAGGAAGGCCAAAACGCCATTGCCGCCGCCGATTTTCCCACGCTCCGCCAATTTGCCGTCTCCCGTACGTTCAGTGCCGTGCCGCAGTCGGACTGTCAGGGCCAGTGGCAGGTCTGCACTCCAAAAACCGCCGGGTCATTTTCCGCGGTGGCCTTCTATTTTGGCCGCGAGCTGAACCAAACGCTTAACATCCCCATCGGCCTGATCCACACCAGCTGGGGCGGCACCGTCGCCGAGGCCTGGACCAGCGACGAGGCGCTCCGGGCGTATGGCGATTTTGACGCGGCACTGGACGCGCTG
>JBGSSG010000056.1:0-5094 GCA_041737185.1 Anaerohalosphaeraceae bacterium | reverse complement strand
CAATTCCTGCGGCCTCCCCTTTATGCCGAAACTGTCGTGCAGACGTTTGTAGAGGGCATAAAGCCGCTGATAAACATTTTGGGCCTGTGGGTTGGGTTTATAAGTTTTGGGCTTTAGTCCGCACATTGCTTTTTGTGCGTCGGCGAAGCTGTTATGCGCTCTGCCGACAACAGCCGCGGCGACTGCGCTTCCGAGTGCGCAGGTCTGAGCGGAGCGAGAGACTTTCATTTCCCTGCCGGTAACGTCGGCGTAAATCTGCATCAGCATAGGGTTTTTTTCCGCGATGCCGCCGCAGTTCACGACCTGGCTGATTTTTACGCCATATTCTTCAAATCTATTGATAATAGTCAATGCGCCGAAAGCGGTGGCCTCAATCAGTGCGCGGTAGATTTCCTCCGGTCTTGTGTGCAGGGTCTGGCCGAGCAGCAGGCCGGTAAGCCGCTGGTCAACGAGAATCGTTCGATTTCCGTTGTTCCAGTCCAGAGCGAGCAGGCCGGACTGGCCCGGTTTTAACTTCGCGGCCTTTTTTGTCAGTTCGGCGTGGGAGCCGGATTTTTTACCGCCCGGCTGTATGTAATTGACAAACCAGTTGAAAATATCACCGACAGCCGACTGGCCCGCCTCCAGTCCCCAGCATCCGGGCAGAACGGAGCCGTCCACAATGCCGCAGATACCCGGTATGTCCGGCAGCTTTTCGGTATTGGGCCAGACAGCCATATCGCAGGTGCTGGTGCCGATGATTTTTACAAGGGTACCCTTTTCTATGCCAGAGCCGACGGCGCCAAGATGTGCGTCAAATGCGCCCATTGCAACGGGGACGCCCGCCGACAGGCCGAGTTTTTTGGCCCAGTCGGCAGTCAGAGTTCCCGCGGCTGCGTCAATGGCATAAGTTTTATCTGGCAGCGCGTCCCGGACTCGGGCAAGCTGCGGGTCGAGCTTGGCAAGAAAATCCCCTGACGGGTACCCCCCCCAGACATCGCTGAACATAGCCTTGTGTCCAGCGGCGCAGCGGCATCGCTTCAGCAGTCTCGGATGCTCCGTGCCGGTCAGGACGGCAGTCATCCAGTCGGCGTGCTCGACCCATGTGAAGGCTGCGTCGAAGACCTTTTTGTCGGCTTTGAGGCAATGCCATATCTTGCTGAAAAACCACTCGGACGAATATGTTCCGCCGCACTTGGCGAGGTATTCGGGTTTTTCGGCTTTGGCGAGGACGGTGATTTGGGCGGCCTCGGCATAGCCGGTGTGGTCTTTCCAGAGCCAGGCCATCGCGTTGGGATTTTTTTTGAAGGCGGGATTGAGAGCCAGCGGGACGCCGTTTGCGTCCACCGGTATAGGCGTCGAACCTGTCGTGTCAACGCCGATGCCGACAACCTTGTCAGGCGAGAATTTTTTGTCGTTCTTTTTCGCCTGTTTCAGCGCGGCTGCAATGCTGACCGCGGCGCCTTTTAAGTAATCAGCAGGATGCTGACGCGCAACGTTGTGGTCGGTCCTGTCGAGAACAATTCCCGCCTGGCCTGTCGGATAATTGTACACAGACGTACCTATTTCCTTGCCGTTTGAACAATTGACAACCAGACAGCGAACCGAGTTGGTCCCGTAATCCAATCCTATCGCATAAGGCATAACGCTCTCCTAATTCGATTACCAGAAGTAAATGTAAAACGCCGCAATGATACCCAGAATAATCACGGTGTGCAGAATATCCCAGCCGTTCCAGCTTGCGCGGGTGGCGGCCTTTTCTTCGAGCGTGGCTGCGCCATACGTATATCGTATTTTCTGTTCGGAAGGCGCTTTGCTCATCAAGCTGATCAGTACCATCGTAATGATACAAATAATAAACAGCGCGACGCAGACATGCAGCCAGTTGACCATTTCGATGGAATATAGTACGCCGTAATGCTGTTTCAGTTCCGCCAGCTTAGCCAGCTTTTCAATCTCCGGCAGCTTGCCCGCATCCGTAATCCGTCCGCCGATAATCACATCCAGCGCCAGACGGAACATTCCGAGAGTGAAGCCGACAATCAAGCCCCACAGACCGGCGCCGGCGGTAGTGCGTTTCCAGAATACGCCCATAATGAAAGCTGCGGCAATCGCCGGGGCCAGCAGTCCCTGGACATTCTGCAGGTAGCGATACAGTACGTTACCCATTCCTTTCATAACCGGAATCCACAGTATGCCCAATATGACCACTGCGGCTGTGGCAATACGGCCGACAAACACCAGATGTTTTTCACTGGCAGCCGGACGAAATTTTTTGTAGAAATCGCCGACAAACAACGCCGCGGACGAATTAAACAGTGAAGCAAGCGAACTCATCAGTGCCGCCAGCAGGCCGCAAACCACTACGCCCTTAAAGCCGATGGGCAGCAATTGCGCTACCAATGTGGAAAAGGCTTTATCCGCATCCGGCTGGCCTGCGGAATTCAGAGGCATATTTAACAAGCCTTTCTGGCTGAGCGCAAAAGCAATCATCCCCGGAATCAGGAAGATGAATACCGGCAGCAGTTTGAAATAGCCTGCCAGAACGGCGCCGCGGCGTGCCTGCTTCTGGTTCCGACCCGACAGTACGCGCTGAACAATGTACTGGTCGGTACACCAGTACCAGAAGCCGATAATCATCGAACCGAAAATAACGCCGGTCCACGGAAACTCCGGGTTTTTGACAGAGCGAATCAGATGAATATTGTTGGCGCAAAGTCTTTCCACTTCGCTCCAGCCTCCGACGGTTTTGAGCCCGATAAACAGAATCACGATGGAGCCAATCAGCAGTACAGGAGTCTGAAGTACCGAGGTGTACATAATGGCCCGCATACCGCCGGCGACCGTATAAATTCCGGTGATGACGACCAGGCCGATGGCGGCGACCCAGAAGAAATCGATTTCGTGTCCGAAGAGGTAGATTTTGTCGATTCCGAATACCGTGCCAAAGACGATGCCGCCGGAATAGACCGTTACGGCCACCTTGGTTAAGATATAGCTGACTAATGAAATAATCGACAAAATCGACCGCGAGCCGGCGGAGAAGCGGCGTTCGAGAAATTCGGGCATGGTAAAAACCCTGATGCGGTCATAGAACGGCACAAACACCCAGCCCAGGACCAGTATCAGCCAGGCCTGCATTTCCCAGTGTGCCATCGCCATACCGCTGACAAAACCGGCGCCGGCCAGACCGACCAGGTGTTCGGAGCCGATGTTGGACGCGAAAATCGACGAGCCGATTTCAATCCAACTGGCGTTTTTCCCGGCCAGAAAGTAATCCGTGGACGATTCCTCTTTTTTCATCATCGACCACATCACCACCACAATCATCCCGATGAAAAAAACCGCCAGGACAACCGTGTCGAGCAGATGCCACGGCACGCCGATAGCCAGAAGATTTGCTGTTAACGCGTTCATTCTTTTATCCTTTCGTATTCAACAGACAGCCTGTTCTAACGAGTGTAAAATTTATACAGCGTTGTGGTCTTATAGACCTTCCCGGGCCGCAGAACTACCGACGGGAAATCCGGTTTGTTCGGCGAGTCGGGATAATGCTGGGTCTCAAGACAAAGTGCCCAGCGATGTTTATAGACAACGCCGCCCTTTCCGGTGATGGTTCCGTCGAGGAAATTGCCGGAGTAGAACTGGATTCCCGGCTCATTTGTCCATATTTCCATCGCTCGGCCGCTGGTCGGCTCATAGAGCTTTGCCGCCAGAGAAAGCCTGCTGCCTTTTTTGTTCAGTACCCAGTTATGGTCGTAGCCGCCGCCGAACTTGATTTGCTGGTCATCGGCGTTAATGCGATAGCCTATAGCCGTCGGCTTTGTAAAATCCATAGGCGTCCCTTTCACGGCTTCAAGCTTGCCTGTCGGAATCAACCCTTCGTCCACGGGCGTAAAGCGGTCGGCGTTCAGCGTCAGGATATGACCGAGGATATCCGTCTTTGCGCCTCCGGTAAGATTATAATAGTTGTGATTTGTCAGGTTGCAGACGGTTGCCTTGTCGGTCGTCGCGAAGTAATCAATCCTCAACTCGTTGTCGTTGGTAAGCGTATAGGTAACGTTGACCGTCAGATTGCCGGGGTAACCTTCGTTGCCGTCTTTGCTGAGCATACTGAGTTTAAGACCTGCTTCATTGTCTTTTTTGAAAGGCTCGGCCTGCCAGATGCATTTGTCAAAGCCTTTGATTCCGCCGTGAAGGTGGTTTTCGCCATTGTTGACGGCCAGGGTGTACTCTTTGCCGTCGAGTGTGAATTTGCCTTTTGCGATGCGGTTTCCGTATCTGCCGACTATGCTGTTAAAATACGGACTGTTTTTGACAAATCCGTCGAGATTGTCGTAGCCGAGCAGAATATCTTCCGTCTTGCCGGCCCTGTCGGGCACTTCCAGCGAAACCATCGTGGCGCCGTAGGTCATAATCCGGGCGCGAATGCCGCTGGAATTCGTGAGCGTGTACACATCCACCGCCCCGCCGTCGGCAGTCTTGCCGAAGGGCTGTTTTTCAATCGCAGGTTTCATTGTCTCTTGTTTCATACAGGACTTCCTGTGTTTCATACAGGGCTTTCTGCACGAACATGCCAGAACACACAGAACCGCTGCCAATCCAAAAACCAGATACTTTTTCATAACTGAATCTCCTTTCAAAAAAAGTCCTTTTCTCTATAGCGACTGCCGCACAATCATCCGTGCGGGATTTACTTTTTTTTCTTTGCGCGCAAACAGCAGATGCTCTGCTGCGCTTATTCCCATCTGCCCGAAATCCGTTGAGACGGTTGTAATACCGCCTTCCAGAATCTCCTTTAAGGGCGTGTCGTTATATGAGATAATTCCGACATCCACGCCGATGGTCAGTCCTTTGGCCTTGCACGTTTTTATCAGATTAACCAGTATCTTATCGTCAATTACTATATATGCGGTCTTTGCCTGGGGCGGGGTCTGCTCTATCGACCCAACCACGCGCGTTTCAATACCAATCTCGCGTCCGAAACGTTCGACTCCGTGAACGATATCCTTCGGATGAATATTTGGTTCCGGATACACAAGTACAAGCCTTTTGTATTTCCCGACAAGCTCATATCTGCTTTTCAGGCACGCATACACATCGTTTTCAAAGTCC
>JBGSSG010000025.1:0-3604 GCA_041737185.1 Anaerohalosphaeraceae bacterium | reverse complement strand
TTTCGTAGCCCGTCTGCTGAAGGCGCTTTGTGAACATCACCTCATCGTCCGGCAGAATATCGTGGAGCTTATATACGCCGTGGCCGCAAATGGGTTTGCCGGTCATCATACTTGCCCGGCAGGGAGTGCATACAGGATTCGGCGAGTAGCAGTATTCAAACAGCGCACCCTCTTTTGCCAGCCGGTCGATATTGGGCGTCTCCACCGCCTGGCATCCATAACAACTCAAGGCGTCAAATCTCTGCTGGTCGGTCATCAAAATCAGGATATTGGACTTGCCCTTAGGCAATTCCGCACCAGCCGCTTGAGCAAACACAGGCGAAACATCCGCAAGCGAACCGCAAGCCAGTGCGAATCCCGCCGTTTTCAAAAATCCCCGGCGGTCTATCCCGGCCTCGATAATTTTGCTTTTAACCATAATTCTCAAACCTGCCGACAGGTTGACAATGCTGCCAACACTGTCATTGTGGAATTACCCGCACCAGCACAACGCCATGAGCAGGCACATCCGCGACAAATGACTTTTCAAATACGCCAAGGTCTTTCTGCCGCCACAAATCACGTACCCGGCATTTACCGTTTATCGCAAGGTCCTTCCAGTATAACGTTACTTTCTTATTTCCCCAGGCGTACCGATTAAACAATCCTATCGCTATGGAACCGTCTTCCATCGGTTTGGCCCAGACTTCCGTATTGCCCGCTTGTGCGACCCGGCGGGCCTGCTTACCCGACGGGTCCTGATTGACATCCAATACCTCGTCATTCGTCAACAAACTATAGGTAAATTCATCCATTTGCTCGATTGGGCAGCCAATCAAAAGCGGTGCCGATAACAGACACCACAAACTGATATGCGTATATTGCTCATCCGGCGTCAGTTTTGACGGATGCAGATTCGGCCCCCAGCCGACGTTGCCCACCACCAGCATATCAGGGTCGTTCCAGTGCCCCGGCCCGGCATAAGAATACAGTTCCGCCTGCTTAAATCCGATGCCTGCCATACTGCCCCAGCTATCCCGGATATCGCCGGTCGTCCGCCAGCAATTGCCGCCGACCTCGGCACCCCATTTCCATACGTCGCCCCAGCCATATTGGCATAGACTATAAACAATATCGCGTGATATATTGTTCAGTTTCTCGCGCATCAGAGCATACGGACGTTTCAAATCATCCAGCTTCTTATTGCCCGAAACATCACTGTATCCGCACCAGTCATACTTCAGATAATCAAATCCCCATTCCGCGAATCGTTCCGCATCCTTCTGTTCATATTGCCAACTGCCCACAAACCCGGCACAGGTATTCGGCCCGGGCGAAATATAAATACCCGCTTTCAAACCAAGCGAATGAATATAATCCGTCAGACCTTTCATATCCGGAAATTTCGCGTTGGCAAGCAGATAACCGTCCTTGTCCCGCACCGGCCCGCCAATAAGCGGGTCATTGCTGCCTTCCTTACGCATCCAGCAGTCGTCGATATTGACATACGTCCAGCCGTGGTCAATCAATCCGCTTTCGGCTATAGCCTTGGCCGAGGCGCGCACTTTCTGGTCATCAACCGCGCACGCCCAGCTATTCCAACTGTTCCAGCCCATCGGCGGCGTCAGACAAATCGCATCACCGACCACAATCTTAAATTCCCGCTGCGCCCTGCCGCTGTTGTTTTCCGCGATGACGGTTGTTTTGTATTCGCCCTTTTGGTCGAGTACGCCGCGAATCTGCCCGTTTGCCGGATTTAATGTCAATCCCTGTGGTAAATTCCGGACTTGAAACTTTACCGGCTTTTCGCCCGCGGCAGTCAGCGCGAACAAAAACGGACTCCCCGGACGAACCCCGAACACCGTCGGACCGGTAATCCGCGGCGCAGGCACTGCCTTGGGCGTCAGAATATACGGCTCACAAACCGTCCGTTCCATCAGCACAGGCTTTGTACCATCATACAAAATTCGCGCCTGCGCCCAATCGGCATGGTCATAATCCATCCCATTACCACCGTCGGTAATCTGCATCTCAAGTGCGTCAACATCCGCCACATTCAGCTTGATTTCCTTTGCGGGCTGCCCGGCCTTCATTACGCCGCTCTTCCAAAGCAATTTCCCGTCCCCCACAATCACAAACTCCACACTCGAGCGGAGATTGCCGCGGACTTCATCATCCACCCCCGCCCACGCCTCAAGACTCAGGGCCGCCTTAGCCAGCCGTACGGCAATCTCCGCCTCGGCATGCGTCCCGATGCCGCGCTGGTATTCCGTTCCGCCGATACGCAGCGGATTTTTTTCAACGGACAGGTTCTTTTGCGCCGTCTGCCAGCCGCAGTCCGTCTTGCCGACATCCAGTTCATCCAGCCACATCCACACCGCAGTCTTGGTTTTTTCCGCAGGCTTTGATTCCTTCGCAATTACACAACCGCCCAGAAACAACGACACCGTCAACATCCATATTGAAAATAATTTTTTCTTCATTTGAATTTGTCCTTTCCGTTTTTTAACCGCTAAAGTTTAGCACAAAATCGGTAAGCAGTCTAACGCCAAACCCGACAGACCCGGGCGTCTGTCCTTTTTCCTCGCCCCCAGACGCCCACGCCGGCCATATCAATATGCGCCCATCTCGCTTTTTTTACAAACTCGCTCAAAAACCCCCCTGCCGTGCAGGCCCCGCCCCATTTGCCGCCGACATTTTTAAGGTCTGCGATTTTGCTTTTCATCGCCTCGACGAACTCATCGTCGCACGGCAGGTGCCATACACGCTCGCCGCTCTGCTGCGAAGAACGTCTAAGCTGCTCGATAAGCTTTGCATCGTTGCCCATAAGACCCGCCCGCTTTTTGCCAAGCGCCACAACGCAGGCCCCGGTGAGCGTGGCGATATCGACAATCGTGCCGCAGCCGGCCTTCTCGGCAAAGGCTATCGCATCGCACAGCAGCATACGACCCTCCGCGTCCGTGGAATGAATCTCCACCGTCTTGCCGCTGTAAGTGGTAATAATGTCGCCGGGCCGATAGCTGCCCCCGCCCGGCATATTCTCCGCCGCCGGCACTATACCAAGCACGCGGACTTTAGGCTTTAGCCTGGCGATGGCCGACATAGCCGCCAGCACCGCTATCCCGCCTGATTTGTCGAACTTCATATCCTGCATACCCTCGCTGGGTTTTATGCTGATGCCGCCGGAATCAAATGTAATCGCCTTGCCGACTAATCCGACAACAGGCGTTTTCGACGAAACTGACGCGGGCCTGTATTCGAGTATTATCAGCCGCGGCTTGTTGGCCGAACCCTTGCCCACCGCAAGTATCCCGCCCATTTTTTTATCACCCAGTTTCTTTTCGTTCAGAACTGTGCAGCGAAGATTTTTGAAACCGCGTGCTATCGCCTGCCCCTGCAGCGCAAGGGTCTGCGGAGTAACCACATTGGCGGGCCGGTTGGCCAGCGTACGCGCAAGGTTCTGCGCAAAGCCGGTAATTACGCCTGTCGATACGCCCTTCTTTGCCTTGTCAATAAAAACAGCCGATGTATCGGCTATCACTGCCGTCAGAACCGCAGGCCTGTCTTTAGGCAAATCGTCGCCGCTGATGTACTCATCATAACGGTAAGCCCCGAAACAAAGTCC
>JBGSSG010000023.1:0-2855 GCA_041737185.1 Anaerohalosphaeraceae bacterium | reverse complement strand
ATGTATTGTAAACAGGAAAAAAGAATATGCAAATAGGATTGGGTTTGTTTTTCATTTTTGGTTCAACTCCAGAACTATAATGCTATCAATCGCATTCCTATCCGATGGCGGCAGAAAAATCTCGATTCCGCTATCCGTCTGGCTTACGTTCACATCTCCCCCGGTAAGACAACCGCTCTTAATGATTTTCTGTGATGTCGGCGGCAGAACCACATTATTCTCGGGCCATTTAAGGACATGAACATAAATCGTACTGCCTTTATGAGTTGACACACCCCAGTCTCCCGGTTTGAACGGGCCTCCCCTTGTACTATAGATACTTTCTCCGTATTTTGCCAGCCATTCCCCCATTTCCCTGAGCCGTTCGACCTGGCGCGGTTCGATGCGTCCGTCAGGCATCGGGCCGACATTAAAGAGCAGGTTTCCGTCTCCGCCGGCACAGCGAATAAGAGTTTGAATACACTCCTTGAGCGACTTCATTTCGTCGTCCGGTTTCCAGGACCATTGCCGGCAGATGGTCATATTGGTTTCCCACGGCCGCTGGTCATCATAGTCGCCAATGCGCTGTTCGGGCGTGTAGTAATCAGCGTTTGGATTCAGCATGAGTGTGTTGTGCTGATTGACGCCAAGGTCCAGCCGGTTATTGATGATGATTTGCGGCTGCAATTCTTTGACCATCCTATAGGTATTGGCCTGGTCAAAAACCGCTTCTCGCCCGTCGTAGTCAAAAAAGAGCAGGTCGATCTTTCCGTAATTGGAAAGCAATTCGCGCAATTCGCCCTGCATCCGGACAACGAAAGTATCATTGCGATCCGTGCGAAAATCCGGATCTCGCCAGTCCATCGGCGAAAAGTACCAGCCCAGCTTCAGGCCTTCATTACGCACTGCCTGCGCCAGTTCCGCGCAGAGGTCCCGCTTGAAGGGCGTCGCCGTGATATTGTAACCGTCCACCTTGGAGTCCCAAAGGAGAAAGCCATCGCAGTGCTTGGCGGTCAGCACGACGTATTTCATTCCTGCCGCTTTGGCGACATCGACCCACTCGGCGGCATTGAAGCTGGTCGGATTGAACTGCTTGTAGAGATTGTCATAAACCTCAACGGGCGTCTCGCCCTTGTTCGGGCATTTGGGGTTTGAATTAGCACGCGACCAGCTGATCTCCTTGCCAGTCAGGCTCACCGGGCCGTAATGAATAAACATTCCGAACCGGGCCTCCCGCCACCATTGCATACGGGCGTCTTTTTCCTGTTTTGTTTCGGTCGCAAAGCTGTTGGGGTCTGATGAGGTTCGGGCAAATATAGCCATAGGTTCGATCCAGACAAACGATGCAAGCAGCAGCCATAAAGCAGCTTTTGTATTTATACCCATTAGTCTTTCCTTTCCCGGCGCTGCCGGAATAAAAATTATTGAGTGAATCAAAATTTCAAGGGCTTTTTTGAACATTCCCCTTTTACGTCGGACTTTAATCTCCTGTATCTGAGCCTGTTGCACAATCATCGAGACTTTTCATAAGTCCTTTATTTTCGGTGAAACGATCAACGTAAAATAAGGACTTACGTTAATTATCAGGAATTATGCAACAGCCTCATCTGCTTTTTCAATCGTTCAGTCCAGCGTATTATATTCGGATATAGCGATTACGCAACATTTTTTCTGTAACTTCTCTTTTTGTTTGAATTCACTGCCGTCCAATCATAAGTCGAATAACATCAATTGGTTAGGTAAATCATAATTTTCAGTTTTGTAACCATTTTCTGTAAGTACTTGTAAAATAGATGCCGGCGTCAAAAGTTTGCTCAGGCAGCTTTGCGGAGCATTGAAAAATTCTCAACCTGTCGGCACGGCACACAAAAATACTTTTTCAAGCCCATACAAACGCTTCCGACTGCGATTATTGATGCTCCCGCCTGCGTCGATGGATGTAACCCTGCCCAGATTATCATAAGTTGTATCGGCTGTTATGCCCGGCTGCGGATAGGCCCTGCGTGAGAACAGGTGAGAAGTTATCAGTCAACAATTAGCAGCAGTAATCAGCGAGATGGCTGGGGGGTGTGGAGTTTTGCGCGGAATTGTTTGGGGGTAGTGCCGGTGTGTTTTCGGAAAAAACGGGACAATTGCGATGATTCCATTTGTCCAGCCGTATATGCAATATCACTAATCGTCATGTTGGTTTCACTCAGGATGCGTTTGATATGGTGTACACGAATCAGAGATATTTCTTCGTGAATGGAGCGGCCCAGGACTTTCTTGAATTTTTTATTGAGTCCCTGTCTTGTCATTGCCAGGTGAGTCGCAATATCGTGTACCTGAACGGGCTTGTCCAGATGGAGCCTGATATATTGAATGGCTTCGGCCACATCACGGTCATTGACAGCCAGGATATCAGTGGACTGACGCGCTATGACGTAGGTTGCATGAACCGGGATGGTTGTATTTTTCGGTTTTTCTCCCCGCATCAATTGATGCAGCAGTTTGGCCGCTTCATATCCCGCCCGCATTCCATCGACTCCGACACTTGAGATTTGGGGGTTGGATAATTCACAGAGCAACTCATCATTGTCGCCGCTGACTATTGCGATTTCTTCGGGGACCAGGATGTTGCTTTGCCTGCATGCCTCAATCACGTCATGAGCCCTTTCATCGACGCAGGCCATCAATCCGCTCGGTTTTGGAAGGGTATGCAGCCACTGTATCATAATTTCCTGTTCGATATCCCAGATTCTTTTCTTCTTGTTTTCGGGCTGTCTGTAATACTGCACTGCGCAGCCTGCGTTCTCGACGGCATCACGGAAGCCTTTAAATCGAGAAAAAGACCAGTAGAAATCGTAATAATCCACAAATGCAAAATTCTTAAATCC
>JBGSSG010000022.1:0-2423 GCA_041737185.1 Anaerohalosphaeraceae bacterium | reverse complement strand
AGCCTCGGACTATATCGGCACCGTAAGCAAAGCGATGAAACGACGAATACTTGAAGAACCCGCCGTTTTCGGACATCCCTGGGGATTTGCCGAAAAAGAATGTCAGAACCGATTTTTCGGCAGACGAAACGGCTTTAATATGACCGCCCGGCAGAGGTTCTGGTTCAGTACAAAAAAAAGTATCCTTGAAACTTATCAGCTCTCCGCTCGAAAAAGACTTTTTGCAAAATACAAAATCGCCAAAAAAACCGCCAAACTCGCCCTCCAGTCCGACAATGCCCTGACGCTTGCCAAAGACGATGAAAATACCGACCACGTGATTTTTTCCATGCTCCACCGAATCTGCAAACAAAAGGGCTTCGAGCTTCTGGTGGATTGGAAGGTTTATACCCAGGACGGCAGCCGAAGCGTCCGCTATGAGCCGGGGAATATGTCCGGCCGGACCGTCCTTGAATACTTCCTCTCCGCCGACAGCCGAATCCAGTTTGTTATCTGCGGCAGAGTCGAGGACAGCTTCGACGGCAGACGCTTTAATATGCACCTCCATCGCATCGCCTCAAGACCCGAATTCAGGGGACGATTCGCTTACTATCCTCAGGGAAATCTCCCCGCCGCCCTCTATCGCAACCTCTACGTGGGAAGCCAGTTCTTCGTAATGCCATCCGGAGGCGAAGTCGGAGAGCCTTGCGGAATAAGCCAGCAGGAAGCGCACGCCGGCGGAACGCCCGTCATCGCACATCATCAGGACGGCCTCCAGAGAACCGTCGCTGACCGCGATTTCGGCGACACCCATCATCCTTCAAACGGCATAAAATTCAGCGGCTTTACAGGACAGGCTTTGCTGGACGCGCTGCTTGACGCCGTCGAAATATATTTTAACGACCGGCGAAAAAACTATTTCGACGACAAAGGCAAACCAAAAACGCTGCGATACCTCGACCTGTGCTATAACGCCTTTCGTACCGACCATCGCTGGCTGCGGCTCCTGCGCGATTATATCAATATGTACGCGACAATGCTCGGCGCCAAAGTGCCGGAGCATTTCGAGGCCGTGCAGCTTATAGTCGAAATGGAAAAAACGCCCGACGACGAACTGGGAGACGCCGTCCTGCGAAAGGGAATGGAAATGCCCGAAGCCGTCGATGCCCTGATTAAAGCCCTCGGCTCAAATCTTAACTGCGTCCGCGACGCCGCCAAAGATGTGCTCTTGCGGCTTAATAATATCATCCGCACCGGCGGCCACCGCGATATCAAACCAAAACTCCTGGCCGCCGTACAGTCCCAGGATAGAAACCTAAGCAAAACCGCCGCCTGCCTTTTGGCGGCGTTTGACAAACAAACGCCCCCGCCCCCAGCCGCACCATAAAGACCGTTTCTATCGTCATCGCGATTTCACGATATTTTAAGAGCGAAAGCCCCGCTGATTTTGTGCCTCACTTATAAACGCCAGCATATTCGCCAGACTCGTGTCCCCTTCTACCGAATGAGAAGGCGAAAAAATATAACTGCCCGACGCCCCTGCCTTCAGCAGCGCACGCGATTCCCTCACCACATCCTCGACCGTTCCGTACGGCAGGGTTTTCTGCATTGAAAGCCCGCCCTGAAATGTCAGTCTGCCCCGGTACTGTTTCAGCAGGGAAAATATATCCATCACCTCCGGCTGGAACGGATTAAAACAGTTAAGACCGGCGCCAATCAAATCGTCAAAAAGCTCGTCCACATCGCCGCAGGAATGGATAAACACATACTTGCCCGCATCTTTGACCGCCGCGTACATCCGTTTTAACTGAGGCAGAATAAACTCCCTCCAGAAACCAGGCCCCATTATCAGCCCGTGCTGCTGACCCCAGTCGTCCCCGAAATAAATCGCGTCGATATCGTATTTCACCGCCTCTGCGACCTGCGATATATTATAATCGGCAATCCTGGCGAGCAGCTCGTGAACAAAATCGGGGTAGTCGATAAAGTCCATCATCAGCGATTCCATCCCGCGCAGCGTCCAGGCCCGTTCAAACAGCGAAAATCCTATCTCGAACAAACGAAATCTGTCGGGATTGCCCTCTATCGCCGCATCGATATTTTCAAAAAATCGCTTATCCAGCGGGTTGGGAAATTTATACCCCTTCAGCGACGGCTCAGCCAAAACCTGACCCTTGACAATACCGATGTCCTTGTCCACCGTCCGGTCCCAGGCCACCCCAAACACATCCCTGAAATGGTCCTTTTCTGTCTCCTCAAAAAAACCAATGTCGCTGCCCATACGGAGAATATGATTGTCAACCGCCGTTTCAAGGTCCTCCGTCCTGTAATGCGCCTTGAGCAGATGCTCCGCTTCTTTGGTGAACTTGAACGACCACGGCACATATGGCGGCTTTTGACCTTCCAGCACAAGCCTGATTACCTCGCGTTTGTCCATTTTTTAA
>JBGSSG010000390.1:0-6958 GCA_041737185.1 Anaerohalosphaeraceae bacterium | reverse complement strand
CGCAAGTACGGTTCTGTGCCGCACGGGGGATTCGGGCTGGGGGTGGAGCGTACGGTGGCGTGGATAACGGGAGAGCGTCATATCCGGCAGTGCATTGCGTTTCCGCGGATGATGGATAATGTTTGTTTGTGAGTTGAGGGTCTTTCGGGGGCGATTTTCGCTGGGGAACAGGGGCAAAGGAGACTAATCGCGGAGACAATTTGTATTGAATAATCTTTCTTGACTTTGCGGGGCAATAAAAGGAGAATGTCCGTTTCGTGTTTTTAAGATTTAGTGGAGTGAACATAGAAAGGTAAGGATTTTATGAAAACGCTGGTTTTGATTCTTGTTGCTGTCGGGCTGAGTTTTGGGGCATTGGTTTATGGTGCGGAGAAAGCCAAGTCGAAAAAGGACACGGCGAAAACGGCGGACAGCGCGGTAAAGCAGTCGGATAAGAAGGATGAGCCGAAGGCGGTCGTGCAGGAAAAAGAGAAGGCGCCGGAGCAGCCGGTTGTGGTCGATCCTGAGAAGACAGTAGTGAAGGTCAACGGCAAGGTCATCAAGGAAGGGCAGGTCTTTAAGGCGGTGGAAAAGCGGCTTGCGGCGCAGCTTAAGAACTGGGGGCAAGAGGAAGACCGGCCGCAGGAGATGATAAATTCACTGAAAGAACAGCTTCGGACTGATGTGGTAAATATGCTGGTGGATGAGGCGATTATTGATGAACAACTCAAGGCCAAGAAGATAGATGTAACCGACGAGCAGGCGAAGGAACGAATCAAGGAGATGGCGGCGGAGCGGAAGCAGACGCTTGAGGATGTCGAAAAGGAGATTGTTGTTTATGGAATGACGATGGCGGATTTGCAGGGGCAGATACGCAAGCAGATAGCTGTGGAGCAGCTTGTTGATTTAGAGACGAAGGGGCAGGGGGATGTGAGCGAGCAGGATGCGAAAGATTTTTATGATGCGAACCCGCAGTTTTTTTCCCAGCCGGAGATGGTTCGTGCCAGTCATATATTGATTAAGACCGAGGGTCTTGATGAGGCGGGCAAGGCGGCGGCAAAGAAGAAGCTGGAGGGGATTTTGAAGGAGGTCAAAGACGGTAAGGATTTTGCCGAGCTTGCCAAGGCTAATTCGGATTGTCCATCGAAGGATCGCGGCGGGGATCTTGATTTTTTCAAGAGAGAGCAAATGGTTAAGCCTTTCAGCGATACGGCATTCGCGTTAAAGGCTGGTCAGGTGAGCGACATTGTGGAGACGCAGTTCGGGTATCATATCATCAAGGCCACAGACCATAAGGATGCAAAGACGGAGAAGTTTGACGAGGTCAAGGTCAAAATAGAGACTTATCTTAAAAATAACAAGCGGATCAAATTCTGGAAGGAGTATATGCAGGGTCTGAAGGACAAGTCCAAAATTGAATGGTCAGTTGAGGAACAGGCCCTCAGGGACAAGCAGAAGGATGTTACTGTAAAACCCTAACCCGGCGTAGCCGGAACCAAAAAAGTTAAAATTATTGTTTATGCGGCTCGACGTTTTTTAGATAATTGTCGGATACAATTATACTGAAAGGATCGAACGCGCCTGGTTTCATTGAGCGACATAGTGATAAAATCAAAGGTGTTACTCCCTGTTTTGGCCGTATTGTTTTGACCAGCACCATTCCCGGTATATGCTATGCTGAGGGAATGACGCGGTTCCCGTCCCGGCCTTGTGCATATCTTTTCGGCAATGGAGATATCGCGTATGCTCAAACGGTTTCATACGCACGGCCTTATCAAAAAAATCGGACGAACATACAAATACTACCTGACCAAATTTGGCCAACAAATTATCACGACCGCTTTGAAAACCAGAGAACTGTTCGTGATACCTTCGCTCCGAGGGGTACTGGCTTGCT
Source organism: Anaerohalosphaeraceae bacterium (assembly GCA_041737185.1). Classification (GTDB taxonomy): domain Bacteria; phylum Planctomycetota; class Phycisphaerae; order Sedimentisphaerales; family Anaerohalosphaeraceae; genus JBGSSG01. The sequence goes on along the minus strand of JBGSSG010000390.1, from coordinate 5,082 downwards.
GATTCAAATATCCTGACCGTTTTGCGCAAGATTTTATTCATAAGATACTAAATTCCAAACAAATCCAAAATCGTGCTTTGTAGAAAACATTAACAAGGCTGGAAGCCGTCATTCCGAATCCGCGACATAGAGACAGAAAAAAACCTCTGTAACCCACGAACCTTTTTTCTTGACGGGACGTATTGTCTTTATTACTATATGATTATATTGTCATATAATCAGGAGTATAAGTGTGGTTGATGCAAGGATTTACGAAAGACAGGCGGATGCAGCCAGGGCCATTGCCCATCCTCTTCGGATGGCGATTCTGGATTTTCTGCGTAGTGGGCCTCGATGTGTGTGCGATATCGCCGAGGCCGTCGGCTCCGAGCGCTCCAACGTATCCAAACACCTTTCGATTATGGTCTCGGCGGGCATTCTGGAATGCCGTAAGCAGGGCCTGCAGGTCTTCTACAAAATCCGCACGCCCTGCGTGTTGAAGTGTGTCGAATGCCTGACGGAATGTCTGAAGGAAAAAGCGGCTGCCGAACAGAAAATTTTGAATCTTGCATAGCTGGCTCAAAGGAACTCTACAGCGCAACTAACATCGTACTGTGTCGGCTGTAACCTGTTTGATTATATGGAGTTAAACTCGAAATTCTAATATCTAAATCCTAAACTCTAAACAATATCAAATGTTCAAAATACTAATTTTCAAAACAAAAACCTCGCATTAGCAGCCTTGAGCTGTTTGGATTTTTGGTCATTTGGATTTAGAGCTTGTTTAGAATTTAGTGCTTTGGATTTTTAACATAGAGTTTTTACAAAGATTATTTGCGTTGCAGGATATTGTTATGAATTGGAAACAGGAATGGAAGAAGCCGGCCGTTATCCTGGCGGTCTTTCTGGCGTGTTTTTATCTGCCGGTCGGCAAAGAACGATTTGACAACGCGTTAATGGAATCGCTGCATTTAGTCAAGTGGTACGCGCGGGAACATGTGCTGGCTTGTCTTGTGCCAGCGTTTTTTATCGCGGGGGCGATCTCTGTTTTTGTAAGCCAGGCTTCGGTGATGAAATACCTCGGCGCCAAGGCTAATAAAGTTCTGGCTTATGGCGTCGCTTCGGTATCCGGAACGATACTGGCAGTTTGTTCCTGTACGGTTCTGCCTCTGTTTGCGGGGATTTATCGGATGGGGGCGGGACTGGGGCCTGCGACAGCGTTTCTTTATTCCGGGCCTGCGATAAATATACTGGCGATAATTCTGACCGCACGAATTCTTGGGCTCCAGTTGGGCATTGCCCGCGCGGTTGGAGCGATTGCTTTCAGTGTTATCATCGGTCTGATTATGCATTTTATTTATCGCAAAGAAGAGCTTGAAAAGGCAAACGGCCAGATGAATATGCCCGAGCCGCAGGTAAGACGCCCGCTGTGGCAGAACGCCTTGTTTTTTGCGGCGATGATTGGGGTGCTGGTCTTTGCCAACTGGGGCAAACCGCTTGAAGGCGATAATGGGCCGTGGTCTTTAATTTATCAGTATAAATGGTGGGTCGCCGGGCTTTCTTTGCTTAGTTTGGCTATTATCTTGTTTAGGTGGTTTAAGAAAGATGAGCTTAAGGAATGGACTTCTGCAACGTGGGTCTTTGCTTTACAAATCTTGCCGTTATTGCTGGGAGGAGTGCTTGTTTCGGGATTCCTGTTAGGTCGTGTTGGCCATGAAGGGCTTATTCCCAATCGCTGGGTCGAATGGGCGGTTGGCGGAAATTCTCTGCGGGCTAATCTGCTGTCCTCTGTTGTCGCAGTATTTATGTATTTTGCCACATTAACGGAAGTGCCGATTTTACAGGGGCTGATTGGAGCGGGAATGGGTAAGGGGCCGGCGCTTGCGCTTCTTCTTGCAGGGCCTGCGCTGAGCTTGCCGAGTATGCTGGTGCTTCGGTCGATAATGGGAACGCAGAAGACCGTCGTGTACGTTTCACTTGTCATTGTTATGGCGACAATATCGGGCATGATATTTGGAGCATTTTTTTAATGGAGATAATTCGATGAAAAAGATACAGATACTTGGAACAGGCTGTCCGAAATGCAGGAAGCTGGCGGAAAACGCCGAGGCCGCGGCAAAGGAATCAGGGGTTGAATACGCCATCGAAAAAGTGACCAAAATCAACGATATTATGAAGATGGGCGTGATGGTAACGCCGGCATTGGCAATTGACGGCGAGGTTAAAGCGGCCGGCAAGGTTGTGTCGCCAGAAGATATTAAAAAGATGTTGTCGTAGAAAACATAATCAGGGAGATAAAGATGAGTCAGGGAAATTCATGTTCATGTTCAGGCGGGCCGAGGCTGATTTTCGCGTGCAGCGGCGCCGCAGACGTCGGCGAAATTACAGACAGGGCCGCAAGACAGTTGACAAAAGAAGGCCCCGGCAAGATGTTCTGTATGGCCGGAATCGGCGGAAGAGTCAGCGGCATTATGAAGACAACCGAATCAGCCGAGAGAATTCTGGCGATTGACGGCTGTCCGCTGAACTGCGTAAAGAACAGTTTGGAACAGGCGGGGTTTAATAAATTTAAGCATCTGCAGCTTGCCGAGCTGGGGTTGGAAAAATGCAAAAGCCCTGCCAATGAAGTCAATGTCGATAAGGTCGTTTGTGCCGCCCGGCCTTTGCTTAAGTAAGATGGAAAAAGTTTTTTTCGGAAATGTTTTATGGTTTTGAGTGTAAAAGGCCGCAACAATCTTGTGATGGCTGCTGTCCTGGCGGCGTTCGTGGGCCTGTACGCTTTTGGGACAATGCAAAAACGGCAGAGGCAATACAGCTTTGCCGATGAAACCGTAATTGGCAATGGAAAGCCCGTTCTTCTGGAGTTCGGGTCTGATTATTGTCGGCCCTGCCGCGAAATGAAACCTGTCCTCGAACAGCTTGACAAACAGTTTTCCGGGATTTTCACCGTCGCCTATGTGGATATCTGGAAGAAAGAGGCCCTGGCCGAGCAGTACCAAATCAGCGTCATTCCAACACAGATATTTTTTGACGCCGAAGGCAAAGAGCTTTTCCGTCACGAGGGTTTTTACCCTGCCGAGCGGATACTGGCAAAGTGGAAAGAGCTTGGAATTGAGGCGGGAACAAAACATTAATGAAATCCAAAGGAGCTTCGTCTATGGACAAGGCTGCGAAAATTGTAGTTGTCATTGCCCTGGTTGCGGTTGTGGGCATAATTTTTGCTTTGAAGCAAAAAGATAAAACTTCCGTTTCCAAACCCGCTGCTGCGGCAAATTCCGCAGCGATAACAGAAAGCGAGCAGGAAGGCCCAGAGAACGTCGAAGCGAAAAAGAATCTGCCCCGGCTTTTGGATTTAGGGGCAAGCAAATGCATCCCCTGCAAAATGATGGCCCCTATTCTTGAAGAATTGAAAAAGGAATATCAGGGCAGATTGGATGTCGTATTTATCGATGTCTGGGAAAAACCGGACGAGGCGAAGAAATACAAAATAAACTTAATCCCGACGCAGATATTTTTTGATGCTTCCGGCAAAGAACTGTTCCGGCACGAAGGATTTTTCTCCAAAGAAGATATCCTCGGCAAATGGAAAGAGTTCGGCATCGCATTAGAGACCGGGGATCAGTAAGGTGCAGGAATTATTTACGCAGCTAACCCGTGCGGTGGAGGGGACGTGGTTTATTGCCATAGCAGCCTCCTTTATCTGGGGCATCCTGAGCATATTGTTAAGCCCCTGCCATCTTGCGAGTATTCCTCTGATTGTCGGCTTCATTGATGAACAGGGTAAAATCTCCACCAAACGAGCCTTCTGGATATCGACCTTGTTTGCGGTTGGTATTCTGATAACCATCGGGGCTATCGGGGCAATTACTGCCGCGGCAGGCAGAATGATGGGTGATGTCGGAAAATACGGCAATTATTTCGTCGCTTTGATATTCTTTGTGGTGGGCCTGCATTTACTCGACGTTATTCATCTGCCTTTTTCGGGGTCGGGGCAGGTCGGGATGAAACGTAAGGGAGCGATTGCGGCGTTTATCCTCGGCCTGGTATTTGGAATCGCTTTGGGGCCTTGTACTTTTGCTTATATGGCGCCGATGCTGGGAATAACATTTAAGCTGGCATCTACAAATCTGTTCTATGGAGTTTTACTTCTTTTTGTGTATGGAATAGGTCATTGTTCGGTGATAGTATTTGCCGGCACATTTACCGAAGCGGTGCAGCGGTATATGAACTGGAACGAAAAATCCAAAGGGGCGGTGATATTAAAAAAAATCTGCGGCGTACTCGTGCTGTTGGGCGGCGTGTATTTAATCTATACGGCACCTTAGCATGGCCATTTATACGGCTCTCGATTGAAAAAAAGGATTTTTCAATCGGGAGCAGTATAGTATAGTATTGGAACTGTCAGGTTACGAATGTTTTGTGCAAAGCAATCTCTTCGTGAAGAAATGGAGAGGCAAAATGGATAATAACGAGAAACTGTTTGAAGGGCTGTTAAAAGCGGACGGCATTGACCCTGCAAATATCACAGAGCCTGAACGAATGGTTTTCAGGCAAATGCTCGACAGAGAAAAAAAACGTATGAAGCATCTTTGCTGGCTCATTGTCGGCACAATGTGGATATTTGTATTAGCCATGATTGGGCTGTGCGTTTCCGAAAACATACTCGAAAAACTGCACATTCCATTTGTCGTTGGCTTTTTTGTCATAGTGGCGGCAATGTGGACTGTAAAAATTCCATATATGCGTCGCCAGGGCAGAAAGGTTAAGGAAAGCGACAGAAAGATTAGTAAGCTTCATTACCTTGTTCATGGCAGTCATAGAGAACTCGAACCATCAATATTTGGGCCCGATATATGGAGAATGATTATGATAAGTAGAATAACAAAGTTTGCCGCTGTGGCAGCGATAATCATTGCGGTGCTTATCAGCACAAATCGGTTTGGAGGTTCAAGTATAGCTTTTGGCGATGTTTTAAAAAACATCCAAAATGCCAGGACTTTATCCTGGAAAACAACAATTATCACCGAAGGACAAAGCCCCCGGATTTCTCATGTTGTAGTCCGTGAACCGTACAACATGCGTGTAGAATCAGAAGACGGGAAA
>JBGSSG010000376.1:0-3934 GCA_041737185.1 Anaerohalosphaeraceae bacterium | reverse complement strand
GCGTTGATCACGGCGGCCATAATATACCCGACGATGCAATTTATCGCCGTTATCCTCGTGTGATGCGTAATTTTATAAAAATCTACATTCCTCTATGTGATAAAGTAATTTGCTATGATAACTCTGGACCTAAGTTTGTCCCTGTTTTTGAACAGGACGGTGAAGTTCTGCGCATTTTTAATCAAAATATATATGAGATAATTCTGGGGCAATCGAATGAAAACAAAACAAATGAGTAAAATGGCGACAGAGGCCGGCAGATGCCTTCAAAAAGCGGTGCGGGAAGAACTAAGAAAAAAAGCATTGCTTGGCCAGTATGTCATTATAAACCGTAATGGCAAGGCTTGCCGTGTTTTGGCCAAAGAGGCCCTGAAAATCGCCAGAGCCAGATGACTTGCCCAGCCATACCGAAACCAGCAAAAACGACAGGCAAAAGCATCCTCCTCTGATAACCGGAACGGAAGCGTATATGCCAGCAATTACGCTGCTCAATGAAAATATGATTAACCTCATCGCCGCAGGCGAGGTCATCGAACGGCCCGCAAGCGTGGTCAAGGAGCTTCTCGAAAACTCCATCGACGCCGGCGCAACACGCATTTCCGTCGAGATTGAGGACGGCGGAAAAAAACGCATCGCCGTAACCGACAACGGCCGGGGCCTGGCACAACAGGACCTGCCGCTCGCCTTCGCTCCACACGCCACCAGCAAGCTCGCAAAACCGGACGACTTGCACAACATCGCCACTATGGGCTTTCGCGGCGAGGCCCTCGCCTCAATCGCATCCGTCGCAAAGGTTTCTATGCTCAGCAGAACCGCCGACTCCATACAGGCCAACCGAATCGAAATCGACTGCGGACAAATCTGCCCCATAACACCAGCCGCCGCCGACGTCGGCACTGCCGTCGAAGTCCGCGACCTGTTCTACAGACTGCCCGCAAGAAGAAAATTCCTCCGCTCCGCCGGCACCGAATTATCACACATCACCGAACACTTCACTCGAATCGCACTGGCCTGGCCGCAGCTCGAACTTATTCTCATACACAACAACCGCCCTCTCTACCACCTCCTGCCCGGCCAGACCCTCACACAGCGGATACAAACCCTTTTCGGACCTGAACTGGCCGCCTGCCTGCTCGAAACCTCTGTACAGGAAAAAAACTTCCGCATCCACGCGCTTCTCGGCAGGCCCGATGCCGCCAGAACCAGCTCTACATACCAGTACATCTTTCTAAACCGAAGATACATCCGCGACAAGTTCATCGCTCACGCCCTCCGCGAAGCATACCGCGGCCTGACCGAACCGGGCAAATCCCCCGTCATCTTCCTCTTCCTCCAACTCCCCACCCAGGCATTTGACGTCAACGTCCATCCCACAAAAATCGAGGTCCGCTTTGACAATTCCAACCTCGTCCACTCCGCTGTCCTGGCCGCCATCCGCGAAAAACTCCTCAGCACAAACCTTAACGTACGCGCCGAATTGCCCCGGCAGACCCCGCCTTTACCCACTGATAGTCCGCCCTCAACCGCCGACTCACAAAGACAACATCGGCTGATGCAGGCTATGGAAGATTTTTTCAAAACCCCCGCTCCCGCAGCCTCGCAGCGACGCTTCGACTTCCATCCGCAAGGCAATGCCCCATCTTTTCCCGCAGACGACGGACAAGAACCGCAAACTAATCAAACAATCGCCGCGACGCAGCCGCGGTTTCTCCAGGTACAGAACTGTTATCTGGTAATCGCCGCTGACCAGGGCTTTGAAGTCATCGACCAGCACGCGCTGCACGAACGAATCCTCTACGAAAAGCTGCGGACGAAAATCGCCCAGGGCCCGCTCCCCTCACAACGGCTGCTCATCCCACAGACTCTCGAAATCACCAACGCACAGGCCCGCGCCTTCGAACAACACTCCGCACTGATTGCCAGGCTGGGCGTCGAAATCGAAAACTTCGGCCCACGAACCATCGCCGTACAGTCCTTCCCATCGCTGTTAGACAAAATCGAACCCGCCGACTTTGTCCGCGACCTGCTGGACATCCTCTCCGACAAAGACATCCAGACCGACCCGGACAGACTTCTCGGCAAAGTTCTCGAAACCGCAGCCTGCAAAGCCGCCGTAAAAGCAGGCCAGCCCCTCTGCCAGCAAGAGGTGAACCAACTGCTTCTCGACAGACAGAAATACCCCGAGGCCTGCCGATGCCCTCACGGAAGACCGACGTCGATTGCCTTCTCAATCGACCAGCTTGAAAAACAGTTCAAAAGAACAGGCTTCTGATTCCGCAGGGCCCCCCAAGTCGAAAATTGAAAAACTTGTCCTCACGAAAGTGGGGATAGAAAACTTGTCCGCCGCAGGCGGATTGAAAATCCCCCGTCCCCGCCCCGCCATTCAACAATATTCAATAAACAATAATCATTTGAAACGCCCGCTATAACTCCTCCCCTTTTTAAGGCCAGGTGGCCCGAAGGGCCGGAGGGGTTATTCTTAAGACCAGGTGGCCCGAAGGGCCATCCGCCCCAAATAGAAAATCGAAAATCCTATGAACCGGAGCCGGTCAAGGAAGATTTTTTCTTTTTCTTAATCTTTTTTCAGTGCGTTTCCATTTTCATTTAATCCCAGGTTTTGCCTGATCGCTCGGACCGGCGGGCGGATGAGAATGGGCTTGCCCTCGAATGTTGTAATCGGGGGCCGCCTTGCGCGCTCGTCGCAATCCTGCCCGCCGCACGCCGAGCGGACAGGCAAGACCGGCACGCCTCGGGCTGACTTCCACACTCATAGAAAATCTCCCTTTCCCCTTTCCCTTTTTCGGCGTATAATTCCTTCATTCTCTTAAGAAGAACGGATATGAACCTTGAATACGTAAAGAATTTCATCAATCATACCATACCCACGGGATATGTATTGAAGAAACAACGGGAACTTCTTATACTTGTAGAAAGCAGTCTGTGTTTCCCGTTTTATGCAGACTATATAATTATTGTTGGTCAACAAAAAGGGAAAGGAGCATTCAGATGAAGAGAACATTCTTTCTATACTTAGTAGTTTCGGCGTGTCTTTTTATGTCTCAATTCACTTACGGAACTTCGTCAGATGACATTATTGCGGGACCTGAAAACCAAGGGTTGCGAATGAAGCTGCATATCAAAAATGCAGATGGGGAAAAGGCTGATGTTTATAAGGTTAGTATTAGCCTGATCAATGTTGGGACAACGCCAGTCATATTGGTCGCTCTATGGGATGATGAAAAAGAGAAGGGGGATTATAGTGAGTTCTTGAAGAAGCAGGTAAGTCTCATATCCTTTCCGGAAGTTTGCGTCCACTCCGCTCAGACCGAGGTGCCACAAGAGAGGACATCACCGCAACCAACCCTTGTCATCAAGCCTGATTATTCTGTGTCCGTTGAGTGGATTACCGCCCCCAGACTCCTGAAACCGGAGGGTTATTACAACACAATTCCTGATACATTTCCAAGCGACGGTCTTTATAGTATTCGGGCCGGCTTTCTTGCTGTCTCGAAGGGTGGTAAGCGTATATTGTTATACAGCAACGACTATCAACTTGCCGTCGGAGGAAGCACAAAACTGCCCAAATTCGCGGTTGCCCCTATTGTTCAATGCGATCCTGCAAATGGAAAGGTCTTGTTGGGCCTCGGCTCTGATCATCAGATTAAGCCAAACGATAAGTTTACAACCGGGGCCTTTGGCAGGTGGGAGATTCTTATTACGGAAGTAGAAGACACCACCTCTACAGGATTGGTAAGGATACTTCGAAGAGACCCTATATTTGAAAATGAGCCGGTCTTTCCAAAAGTGGGACGGTCGGCGGCATTAGTCCCAGTACTCCCTCCGGGGAAAAATTAAAGAGGTCAGAAAAACTATGGCCAGTGGGGCTGTCAAAAAACTCCCCTGATTTTTCTTTCGTCTCTGGTCTCTTTTCTCT
>JBGSSG010000352.1:0-5213 GCA_041737185.1 Anaerohalosphaeraceae bacterium | reverse complement strand
CTACCGAGAATTCCTCGTTAGTTGCTTTCGGGTCCAGTTCCTTTTCTGAATAGATATTTTTAAGGTGCAGGGAAATATTGTCGGCTGAACAATCAAAAAGTTCCGACATCGATTTTTGAGCCAGCCAGACGTCTTCATTCTCAAACCGAACCTCTATCCGAGCCTTCCCGTCTTCGGTTTCATAAATTGTGATTTGATTGTCTTGCTTCATAATTCCTTTGCCACAGAGAACACAGAGGGCACAGAGATTAAAAATATTATTTTATTATTTTCCGAAGTCCTTTACTGCTAAATATGCTTCAGCCGTTTGTGCGGCATGGCGTTTTAATCTGTTTATCACTTCTGGCAGTGTCATTGCCCCGCCCAAAATATGGTACAGATGGCTATAATCCAAAAGAATAATTGGTGTCCGTTTGCCTGATGCTTCTGTGATAGCAACAGAGCTATAGCCAGACATAGAAACCATTATCCCCATTGTGTTATCTGCTTTCGATTCCACTTTTCCTTTGAATGTATCTATATCGGTTACATCAGCCTGATTTTGAGTAAATTTTAATTCCACCAGAAATGTAGTGCCATCAAGAGTAATCGACCCATCAATTTGCCGACCATTGGTAACATAAGGTCTTTTACAGGATATTTCAAAGTAATCTACAATATCATAAAACCAATCCCGGAAGTCATACCCTGCTCGCTGTGTACCGATTTGAGTTGCAAGGCTATCAAGTCGAGAGTTGAGTTTTTTAAGAGTTTGCTGCGAAGATATAGTTTTCTGCCTTCTTTCTTCCGTTTCTTTTCTTCTCTGTTCCTGTTGTTTCTTGTCTCCCAACTGGTCGTCCAGTTTTGCCATTTCTTTTCGTAACAAATTAACAGCTTCAACAGCCTGTTTTATTTTGACATTAGAGTCTTCCCAATCCTGCAAGTCTGGAAATGAATTTTGTGCTGCCAGATTGCGAGCCATCTCTAAAATCAGCTTATGCCCTTTGTTATCCTGTTGGCTTAGAACCTGAGGGAATAGCCAGTCAAGAAATTCCCGCTTAGTCATACCGGCCAGATGAGCTAACGCATTATCGCTTATACTGTTTTGTTGAAGAAATGTGCGCAGTGCTGGCTTACGCCAGAAAGACTTCAAGCAAGCATTTTTGGTAATCTCTATAAAATATGGAATCAGTTTTCCTTGCATATTTTATATTTTTATACCTCCGTGTTCTCTGTGGCTAAAGATTCGGCGTTTGCCGACAGTAATCCGTCTGTTTTTCGTACATCCGCGCGATTCGCAGCAGCCGATGCTCTTCAAACGCAGGAGACATAATCTGCAAACCAATCGGCAGCCCCTGTCCGTCAAAGCCGCACGGGATGCTAATCCCCGGCACGCCGGCCAGATTGGCTGCGATGGTATAAACATCCGCAAGATACATCTGCAGCGGGTCTGCTGTTTTTTCGCCGAGCTTAAAAGCCGTCGTGGGCGCCACCGGCATCATCATACAATCTGCCTTGCCGAACGCCTCGATAAAATCCCGCCTTATACGATTCCTTACCTTAAGGGCTTTGAGGTAATAGGCGTCATAGTACCCGCTCGAAAGGGCGAATGTACCCAGCATAATTCGCCGTTTGACCTCGGCGCCGAAACCCTCGGCTCGTGATTTTGAATAGACCTCGATATAATCGTTTGCCGCCGGGCTGCGGTATCCGTAATGGCAGCCGTCGTACCGGGCAAGATTGCTCGACGCCTCTGCCGTGGCGATTACATAATAGGCGGCAATGGCATAGTCAAAATGCGGCATATTCACTTCGACCAGCGCCGCGCCCATCTTCTTATACTCGTTCAGCGCATCACGCACCGCCCTGCCAACCTCCAGCGAGGCCTTGTCAATCAATTCTGGAATTATCGCGATACGCAGTCCGTCGAGCGGCTCATCAAGTCCCGCGAGGCAACCCGGCAGCGGCGCCTTTGATTCGGCCACGCTCGTGCTGTCCCTGTTGTCATACCCTGCGATTACATTCATCATCAGCGCAGCGTCCGCTACATCCCGCGTAATCGGCCCTATCTGGTCAAGGCTGGAACCGTAGGCCACAAGGCCGTACCGAGAGACCCTTCCGTAAGTGGGCTTTAATCCCGTCACCCCGCAAAAACTGGCCGGCTGCCGAATCGAACCGCCCGTATCCGAGCCAAGCGCCGCCCAGCACAGACCCGCCGATACCGCCGCCGCGGAACCACCGCTGCTGCCTCCCGGCACACGCTGCGCATCCCACGGATTGACCGTCTTTTTCAATCCCGAATTCTCAGTGCTCGAACCCATCGCGAATTCGTCAAGATTGGTCTTGCCGATTATCACCGCATCCGCCGCAAGCAGCCTTTCCACAACCGTGGCGTTGTAGGGAGGCGTGAAATTTTCCAGTATCTTCGACCCACAGGTCGTCGGCCCCCACTTTAGACAGATATTGTCCTTGACCGCCACCGGCACGCCCGCCAATGGCCCGACGGGCCTTCCGGCGGCAATTTTTTCATCCACCGCCTTTGCCTGCTCAATCGCCCGCTCTGCGAAAACGCTCAAATACGCGCCGACCTTCGGGTCGATTTTGTCAATCCGGTCCAAAACAAACCTGGCCGCATTGACGCTTTTGATTTGGCCCGCGGCGATTTGATTTGTAAGCTGCAATGCGCTTGATTTTTCAAACATAATTTGGCCCGATTTTTTCGGCAATGAACGCTATGCCCCCGAAGTATCCTCAAGAATCTGCGGCACCTTAAAAAAGTCTTCAAACCTGTCCGGCGCGTTGGCCAGCGCCTGCTGGGCCGAAAGAGAGGGCAAAACCTCATCCTGCCTGAACACATTGCTTATCGGCAGACAATGCGCCAGCGGCTCAACTGCCGACGTATCAAGCTCATCGAGCTTGCGGATATAATCCACAATCGCGCTAAGCTGCCGGCTGAACACCTCAAGCTCTTGTGCCGAAAGTTCAAGCCGCGAAAGGTGCGCCACCCTGCCGACAAGTTTTGTATCTATCCTTTCGCTCATATCGTCCCCTGTCAAGAAAAAAGGCAAGGCCGATAGACGACCCTGCCTCATTATACCAACTGCCAAAAAAAGGATTAGCTGACTTCCGTCTCGGCTGGTTTATAGTTCCGCCGCACCGGCTTTTGAATCAGCCCCATCCGAATCGCTTTGGCCGATACCTTAATCCGGCAGATATTGCCGTCTATCACCGCGCATACCTTCTGGATATTCGGCTTGAATTTCCTGTTGGTTATGCCGGTAATCTTCTTGCCGACGCCGCCAAGATATTTGGCCTTGCCGCGACGGGCGATGCTTCTGCCCGACTGGGTCTTCCTGCCTGTAAAATAACAAACTCTTGACATCTTCTTTTACTCCTTGTCGCCGGACTCTCTCAAGTCCTCCGATTTTATTCTTCCAAAGCCGCATAAATATAAGGTTTTCCGCCCCGTTTGCAATAGCAAAGACAAAAAAAATTTGCCCCATCGACAGTCTTGGCCGGATTTCCCTTGATTTTCCGCCATAAACAGGGCATTTCTACGAAGAATCAGTATGAGAAACAATCTGTTCGGGCCGGATTATGGCACAAAACAATGGTGCAAAAAGAGTTCTTATTACCGGCTGCTCCAGCGGATTTGGACTCCTTACCGCCGTAGCAGCCGCAAAAGCGGGCTTCCAGGTCATTGCCACACTGCGAAATCCCGACAAAGACAAGCCGCTGCGTTCCGCATTGTCAAACGCGGGCCTGACTGCGACTATCGACATACTCGACATAACTAATCCCGATTCTATCGCCAGAATCGCCAAAACCTACCAGCCCGTCGATATCCTCATCAACAACGCCGGTATCCTCATTGCCGGCTCGTTTCTCGACCTGACCGACGCCGAGGCAAGGCTCATTTTTGAAACCAACTATTTCGGCCCCGCAAATCTGGTAAAAGCCCTGGCCCCGGCGATGATTCAAAGGCATTCCGGCAGAATCATCAACATCGCCTCGCTTGCCGGCTTAGTCGGACACCCGTTCAACGCCGCTTATGCCGCAAGCAAGCACGCGATTGTAGGTTTTTCACGCTCCATACGCGCCGAACTTGCCCCTTTCAATATCGACGTAATCTCCATCGAGCCGGGCTATCACAGAACCGAGATTATCCGAAATAACGCGAACCTGTCGGAAAATTTCTACAATGCCGACAGTCCCACATTCGAATACAATAAAGCCTTTCTTCGAGCTATGTTTAAGCATATACTGCCTATGGCTGGCGACCCGGCAAAAGTAGCCGACAAAATCGTGCGGATTTTACAGTGCACAAAACCAAAGGCGCATTACAGTATAGGTTCGGACGCTCGTTTTGCACTTACGGCAAAGTGGCTGGGAATGATGGGTATTGTTGAGCGAAAAGTCATCCGCGTCATCCGACGCTGCAGAAAAACTAACGCCGATAAACAAAAAAAATCCCGAAAAAATTCACCTTAAAATAGGAGATGCTTATGCCAGCGCCAAAACCGGAAATCACCTGCTCAGCCTGCGTTTATTTTGAAAAAACGGGTTCTAACTATGGCGAATGCAGACGCTACGCCCCGCATCCAAACGCCAGCTTCTTCATTTCCAGAAGCGAAGCCACCGGCGCCATAAAAACCGACGTCCACTGGCCGAAGGTCTATGACACAAACTGGTGCGGCGAATTCGCAAAAGCGCAATAGTCAGACTACGCTTGGTACTGCTGCGCTGCTTGTTGAAAGTTATCAACAACGATAAATCCGAAACAAATTCAAAAGGCCTGTCGTTACGCAGATTGCCCCAGCATCCGAATTCCGGTCGGCGGAGGAATATCACCAGAGGTATTTTGAAAAAAAATCCCGATAAGGCAATCTGTCATTTTTACCGTCCTGAGAACTAAAAAACGGAGGCATGGAAAGCGTCCGGAGCAATAACAAATGACGATTTTTTTGTCGCTCATTTCCCGGCTGGGTTAAACAAAAAAGGCCCTGCCTTTTGGCAGAGCCTTTTGTTTCCTGCAAGCCTAATGTTAATTAGGCGGGCGTTACGTTGTTGGCGCAAGGGCCTTTTTTGCCCTGTCCAATTTCGAACTTGACCTTTTGGTTTTCATTGAGAGTGGCGTAGCCCTCTGTCTTGATTTCCGAGTGATGGACAAACAAATCTTTGCCGCCATCATCGGGGGTGATAAAACCAAATCCCTTACTCGCATTGAACCATTT